>NZ_JAJCHF010000013.1:0-66867 GCF_020554365.1 Streptococcus sp. 210928-DFI.4.42 | reverse complement strand
GACGACGAAATCGAATTCTAACGAATTACCGATTTCTGTCCCACTCTCTTTTTCTTATGCATGTGGTGGGAGCCAAGAAAGCTCAAATTGGAGCAATTGGGCTTCAAGGAGATCTTGATGGGAAACCTCTTGTTTCTCTTTGCCATCTAATAGGGCTTTTTGGATGAAATAGGCGCCTGCAGTATGTGAGTTGGCGCAAATTTTGAGCTCTTGCTTGGGAAGATGGAGAAGGACTTCTTTAAAGAGAGGGAGGCCCAGATCATAGATTGGTTTTCCTGGACAGGTTGGATAGAGCCCAAGGGCTGACCAGAGGTACCAAGCAGATAGACTACCATTGTCCTCATCACCTGGATAGGCTTGGAAATCTTGATGGAAAGCTTGGGAACGGATCTGGTGGATCAGGAGATTGGTGTATTCGGGATGAAGGCTGTGACGGAAGAGGTAGGGAATGTGAAAGCTGGGTTGATTGGAGATGGCAATCTGCCCAAATGGGGCTTGGGCCATTTCACTCATTTCGTGGATTTCATAGCCATATCCTCTTACATCAAATTGAGGTCTTTGATTGGCCAGATCCAGCAGTCGTTGGGTGAAGGCTTTTTTACCGCCCATTAGCTCTATCAGGCCGGAGAGGTCGTGTAAGGCTCCAAAAGTAGCCTGGGTGGCAGAACATTCTGCATAATCTCCTCCCCAGCTGGTAGGAGAGAAGGGTTCTTTAAAGTTTCCATTGGTGGATCGCGCTCTCATAAAGCCTGTTTGGGCATCATACAATGTTCGGTAGGAGAAGCTAGAAGCAGCATACCGAGCGGCTGTTTTTGTATGCCCCAATTGCTTGGCAACGGTAGCAATGCAAAAATCACTATAGGCATAATCTAGGCTATGGCTTACACTTTCGTGAAAATCATCGGGTAGGTAGCCAAGGGTCTTGTAGCTTTCATTGCCATGGCGACCAAAATGTTGAGTAGGATCTGTTTTTTGGGCCGTTTGGAGCATAGCTGTCAGCATGTTTTCATGTAGGTCTGGTGCGATCCCTTTTGTGACAGCATCCGCAAAGATCCCATCGATGAGAGTACCTGGCATCATCCCTCGTTCATCTGGGGCCAACCATTTTGGTAGAAAACCAGTATCCTTGTAAGTATTTAAAAATCCTTCGAGAAAGTGACGGTAATAATCGGGGTAGAAAAGGCTAAAGAGCGGAAAAGATGTTCGGAAGAGGTCCCAAAATCCGACATTCGTATAAGCTTTTCCTGGTTTGATTTCATTATGGGTGACATCCAGGTGCCAGTCATTTCCCTCGGTATCTGTTTCATAAAAGGTTTGAGGGAAAAGGAGGAGTCGGTAAAGGCAATGATCGAAAAAGGCTTGGTCACGCCCTCCGGTATCTTTTACTTCAATTCGTTTTAGCAGCTGATTCCATTGATCGGCTGCTTCTTTTTTAGCTTCCTCTAGGGAAAGGTTGGGAAGATGGCTGTGAGCCATGTCTTGGGACAGATAAGAAGTTCCTAATTGGACGGTCACTTCATTGCTAGAAAAGGTGAGAAAAAGATCTTGATCGATGTGAGTGACGCTCTCAATCGGCTGGCTAAATTGCCACTGGAGATAGAAAGAGTAGGAAGTATCTGCGGTATGGGCCTGATCCAGAATATGGAAGTGGCAGGTTTGGTCTGTCAGGGTCAAGTCCTCTAGTTCATTTGCTGCATGAAAGCAGAGTGTTAGCTTTTCTGGTGCTCGAAAGCGCATGACAGCCCCGTAGCGGCTTGGAACCAGCTCACTGTGAATCTGATAACGTTCCGAAAAAATCCGAAGGTAGTGGGGCTGGAAAACGGCTTCTTTCATCGAATAACTGCTTTGACGACGGAAGAGGTCGGAACTTGCAATTTCTCCTGTGATGGGCGTGATGAGGCACCAAGCGTAGTCTCCTATCCAAGGACTAGGCTGGTGGGTGAGACGAAATCCCTGAAAAATAGGGAGATTGGGGTTGAAAAACCAAGCTCCTTGTTCGTGTGTCGTCTGGGGAAGGAAGTAGTTCATCCCAAAAGGGACTCCGGTATAAGGGAGGGTGTTCCCGTGCGAATAGTGGGGATGATTATCGCTTCCCCAGCGGGTATCGATGGTTTGGCAATGTGTGCGCATCTTGTCTCCTTTTTCTTCATCAACCTTAAATGATCTGTATTTTTTTTGAACACGCGGTGGTATTTTCTTCATTGTATCAAAGTGTTGTCAAATATGATAGCGTTTTTATCAAATGGAAAATTTAGTAGAAAAAGGGCTATAGTTTGCGTATGTATTTCCCTTTTGAAATCTTTTATACTGAATAGGAAAGAATCGATACGTGTGAGGAAAATAAATGACCTATTCAAAAGAAATTGTGCGAGAATGGTTGGATCAAGTGGCTGAGCGAGCTAAGGAGTACCCGGAGTGGGTGGATGTCTTTGAACGTTGCTATACAGACACTTTGGATAATACAGTTGAAATTTTAGAAGACGGTTCAACCTTTGTGTTAACAGGGGACATCCCAGCTATGTGGTTGCGTGACTCAACGGCTCAATTGAGACCCTATCTTCATGTGGCTAAACGAGATCCCCAATTGCGCCAGACCATTGCTGGTTTGGTCAAACGCCAGATGACCTTGATCCTCAAAGATCCCTATGCTAACTCTTTTAATATTGAGGAGAACTGGAAAGGCCACCACGAGACTGACCACACCGATTTGAATGGCTGGATTTGGGAGCGTAAGTATGAAGTGGATTCGCTTTGCTATCCCTTGCAATTGGCTTACCTCCTGTGGAAGGAAACTGGTGAGACTAGCCAATTTGATGAAACCTTTGTCACAGCGACCAAGGAAATCCTTCATCTCTGGATGGTGGAACAAGACCATAACAACTCCCCTTATCGCTTCGTTCGAGATACTGATCGTAAGGAAGACACGCTGGTGAATGACGGCTTTGGGCCAGATTTTGCCGTGACAGGGATGACCTGGTCAGCCTTTCGTCCAAGTGATGACTGCTGTCAGTATAGCTATTTGATTCCATCCAATATGTTTGCAGTGGTTGTTTTGGGTTATGTCCAAGAAATCTTTGCAACATTGAATCTAGCTGATAGTGAAAGCATCATTGCAGATGCCAAACGCCTGCAGGCGGAGATTCAAGAAGGGATCGAAAACTACGCCTACACCACTAACAGCAAGGGCGAGAAAATTTATGCCTTTGAGGTAGATGGTTTGGAAAATGCTAGTATTATGGACGATCCTAACGTGCCAAGCTTGTTGGCGGCTCCCTATCTGGGCTACTGCGCGATTGACGATGAAGTCTACCAAGCCACTCGTCGGACGATTTTGAGCCCTGAAAATCCTTACTTCTATGAAGGGAAGTACGCAAGTGGACTCGGAAGTTCTCATACCTTTTATCGCTATATCTGGCCGATTGCCCTTTCTATTCAAGGATTGACAACAAATGATAAAGCTGAGAAAAAACATTTGCTGGAGCAGTTGGTTGCCTGCGATGGAGGCACGGGTGTCATGCACGAAAGTTTCCATGTAGATGATCCAACCAAATACTCGCGTGAATGGTTCTCTTGGGCCAACATGATGTTCTGCGAATTAGTCTTGGATTACTTGGATATTCGCTAATACTCTTCGAAAATCAAATTCAAACCACGTCAGCTTCGCCTTGCCGTATATATGTTACTGACTTCGTCAGTTCTATCTACAACCTCAAAGCAGTGCTTTGAGCAACCTGCGGCTAGCTTCCTAGTTTGCTCTTTGATTTTCATTGAGTATAAGGAGCACGCTTTAGCTTCACTGATTCTTGTTAGAATCACAAGTTTATATTTAAAACATTAAAAATTTAAGTTAGAATGAGGTTTTACTCATGGAAAATGTTGTTGTACATATTATCTCTCACAGCCACTGGGATCGTGAGTGGTATCTACCTTTTGAAAGTCACCGCATGCAATTGGTGGAACTCTTTGACAATCTCTTTGATCTTTTTGAAAATGACCCTGAATTCAAAAGTTTCCACTTAGATGGACAAACCATCGTCCTCGATGACTATTTAGAAATTCGCCCTGAAAATCGCGACAAGGTGCAGCGCTATATCGACGAGGGCAAGCTCAAGATTGGTCCCTTCTACATCTTGCAGGATGATTACTTGATCTCCAGCGAAGCCAATGTCCGCAATACCTTGATTGGCCAAGCTGAATGCGCTAAATGGGGCAAATCCACTCAGATTGGTTACTTCCCAGATACCTTTGGAAATATGGGGCAAGCACCTCAAATTCTTCAAAAATCAGGGATTCACGTAGCAGCCTTTGGGCGTGGGGTCAAACCAATCGGATTTGACAACCAGGTCCTCGAAGATGAGCAATTCACCTCTCAATTTTCTGAAATGTACTGGCAAGGGGCGGATGGTAGCCGTGTGCTGGGTATTCTCTTTGCCAACTGGTACAGTAATGGGAACGAAATTCCAGTGGATAAAGACGAAGCTTTGGCTTTCTGGAAACAAAAATTGGCAGATGTTCGCGACTATGCCTCAACCAACCAATGGTTAATGATGAACGGCTGCGACCACCAACCGGTTCAACGAAACTTGAGTGAAGCTATTCGCGTGGCCAACGAACTGTTCCCTGACGTGACCTTTATTCATAGCTCCTTTGATGAATATGTGCAAGCAGTGGAAAGTGCACTTCCCGAACAATTATCTACGGTTACGGGAGAATTGACCAGTCAGGAAACCGATGGTTGGTACACACTGGCAAACACGTCTTCCTCTCGGATTTATCTCAAGCAAGCCTTCCAAGAAAACAGCAATTTGCTAGAGCAAGTGGTGGAACCTTTGACCATCATTACTGGTGGGCACAACCACAAGGATCAATTGACCTATGCCTGGAAGACACTCTTACAAAATGCGCCACACGATAGTATTTGTGGATGTAGTGTGGATGATGTTCACCGTGAGATGGAAGTTCGTTTTGCCAAGGTCAATCAAGTCGGAAACTTTGTCAAGACCAACCTTCTGAACGAATGGAAGGGTAAACTAGCGACTCAAAAAGCCCAGAGTGAACACCTCTTTACGGTCGTCAATACTGGCTTGCATAATAAGGTGGACACTGTCAGCACGATTGTCGATGTAGCAGTTTGTCCATTTAAGGAATTGCATCCGACAGAAGGCTTCAAGAAAATGGCCGCTTTGAGCTTGCCAGACTACCACGTAGAAGATTTAGAGGGGCATCTTGTAGAAGCAGAGATTGAGGACTTGGGAGCAAGCTTTGGCTATACCCTGCCTAAGGATAAATTCCGTCAACCTTATATTGCACGTCAAGTGCGCGTGACGGTTCCAGTTCACCTAGCGCCTCTTTCTTGGACCACCTTCCAGCTCTTAGAAGGCAAAGCACCTCATCATGATGGTCTGTTCCAAAATGGGGTGATCGATACGCCATTTGTAACCCTTAGTATCGATGATGGCTTGACCCTCTATGATAAAACGACCAATGAGGCTTATGAGGATTTCCTTCGCTTTGAAGATCGTGGGGATATCGGAAATGAATATATCTACTTCCAACCAAAAGGAACCGAACCGATCTATGCGGAGTTAACAGCTTATGAGGTCTTGGAAAACAATGCTCGCTATGCCAAAATCTTGCTCAAGCATGACTTGACGATCCCGGTTAGCGCGGATGAACAATTGGATGCGGAGCAAAGAGGCATTATCGAGTTTATGAACCGCAAGGCAAGTCGCTCAGAAGAGCTGACAACGATCCCTCTTGAAACGGAGATGACCATCTTTGTAGATGATCCACAAATTCGCTTCAAGACGCGCTTTACCAATACTGCCAAGGATCACCGCATCCGTCTTCTGGTCAAGACTCACAATACACGTCCAAGCAACGATTCTGAAAGTATCTATGAGGTTGTGACACGGCCAAATAAACCGGCTGCTTCTTGGGAAAATCCTGAAAATCCTCAACACCAGCAAGCTTTCGTCAGCTTGTATGATGACGTCAAAGGGGTAACAGTGGTCAATAAAGGATTGCATGAATACGAAATCCTTGGAGACGATACGATAGCTGTAACCCTTCTCCGTGCTTCCGGTGAACTTGGTGACTGGGGCTATTTCCCAACACCAGAAGCACAATGTTTGCGGGACTTTGAGGTTGAATATGCAGTAGAATGCCATCAAGCTCAGGGGCGCTTCTCCGCTTATCGCCGAGCGAAAGCTTTGCAGACACCGATGACTAGCCTTCAAGTTGAAAAACAAGAAGGAAGTGTAGCAGCGTCTGGTAGCTTACTCAAGCATACAGCCTTGACACATCCTCAGGTTTGTCCAACAGCCTTTAAGGTAGCGGAAAATGAAGAAGGTTACATCCTTCGCTATTACAACATGAGCCAAGAAAATGTGCGCGTGTCAGAAGGACAACAAACGGTTGTCGATCTTCTGGAACAACCGTATTCGGTCCATACAGGTTTATTGGCACCGCAAGAAATCCGGACAGAATGGATTAAAAAAGAAGAAGTATAGCTGGTTGCAGCTGAAGAAACAATAAAAGGAAAGGAGGAGCGAAAAAGTAAGAACCAACTGCTGACTCGCTCCTTTGTACAGGTAAAAGCAATGACCATTGCAACGATTGATATCGGAGGGACTGGGATTAAGTTTGCTAGTCTCACTCCGGATGGAAAGATTTTAGATAAGGCCAGCACACCAACTCCAGAAACTCTAGAAGATTTGTCGGCTTGGTTGGACCAACGCTTATCAGAACGTGACTACCGTGGGATTGCCATGAGTGTGCCAGGGGCTGTTAACCAAGAAACAGGGGTAATTGAGGGGATCAGTGCCATTCCATACATCCATGGTTTCTCATGGTATGAGGCGCTTGCTCATCATAAGCTTCCTGTCCACCTAGAAAATGATGCCAACTGTGTTGGACTCAGTGAACTGCTAGCTCATCCTGAGATTGAAAATGCAGCCTGTGTCGTGATTGGTACAGGAATCGGTGGAGCCATGATTATCAATGGGAAGCTACACCGTGGTCGTCATGGTTTGGGCGGTGAGTTTGGCTACATGACCACTATCGAGCCTGCAGAAAAGCTCAACAACTGGTCACAACTAGCATCAACAGGAAACATGGTTCGCTATGTGATTGAAAAATCTGGTCAGTCTGACTGGGATGGACGTAAGGTGTACCAAGAGGCGGCAGCAGGCAATGCCCTTTGCCAAGAAGCCATTGAGCGGATGAATCGTAATCTTGCTCAAGGGCTCCTCAATATTCAGTACCTCATCGACCCAGATGTCATTAGCCTAGGTGGCTCTATCAGTCAGAACCCAGATTTTATCAAAGGGGTGCAAAAAGCGGTAGACGTCTTTGTGGAAAGATATGAAGAGTATACAATTGCGCCAGTGATCCAAGCCTGCACCTATCAGGCAGATGCCAATCTCTACGGTGCCCTTGTCAACTGGTTACAGGAGGAAAACCAATGGTAAGTTTTACCGGAATCAACAGTAAACAAGCGCAAGCTTTAGAGTTGCTCCAAAATCACATTTCTCTACCAGATGTAGAAGTGGCAGTCGCTCAGTCTGACCATGCTTCCATCTCTATCAAGGGGGAGAATGGGCAGTATCAATTGACCTACCGTAAACCTCATCAACTCTACCGTGCCTTATCTGTGCTCGCAACAGCTTTAGCAGAAGGGGACAAGGTAGAGATTGAAGAGCAAGCGGCTTATGAAGATTTAGCCTACATGGCCGACTGTTCGCGAAATGCAGTTCTAAATGTTGCATCAGCCAAGCAGATGATTGAAGTTTTGGCTCTGATGGGTTATTCAACCTTTGAGCTCTACATGGAAGATACCTATCAGATTGAAGGGCAACCTTATTTTGGTTATTTCCGCGGGGCTTATTCAGCTGAAGAGTTACAGGAAATCGAAGCCTATGCCCAGCAGTTTGATATGACCTTTGTACCATGTATTCAGACCTTGGCCCACTTATCAGCCTTTGTCAAATGGGGTGTTAAAGAAGTCCAGCAACTTCGTGATGTAGAGGACATTCTCCTCATCGGCGAAGAAAAAGTTTACGACCTAATCGACGGCATGTTTGCTACTTTGTCTAAACTACAAACACGCAAGGTCAATATCGGCATGGACGAAGCTCACTTGGTTGGTTTGGGACGCTATCTTATCTTAAACGGTGTTGTGGACCGCAGCCTCCTCATGTGTCAACACTTGGAGCGCGTGCTGGATATTGCCGATAAGTATGGTTTCCACTGCCAGATGTGGAGCGATATGTTCTTCAAACTCATGTCAGCAGATGGCCAGTACGACCGTGATGTCGAAATTCCAGAAGAAACTCGTGTTTATCTTGACCGTCTCAAAGACCGTGTGACCTTGGTTTACTGGGATTATTATCAGGATAGCGAAGAAAAATACAACCGTAACTTCGGTAATCACCACAAGATTAGCCAGGATATTGCCTTTGCAGGTGGTGCTTGGAAGTGGATTGGTTTCACACCCCACAATCATTTCAGCCGTCTCATTGCTGTCGAAGCTAACAAAGCCTGCCGTGCCAACCAGATCAAGGAAGTCATTGTGACGGGCTGGGGGGACAATGGTGGGGAAACAGCCCAGTTCTCTATTCTGCCAAGCTTGCAAATCTGGGCAGAACTTAGCTATCGTAATGATTTAGAGCGTCTATCTGCTCATTTCAAGACCAATACAGGTTTATCTGTTGAGGACTTTATGCAGCTGGATCTTGCCAACCTCTTGCCTGATCTACCAGACAATCTCAGTGGTATCAATCCTAACCGCTATGTCTTTTATCAGGATGTTCTTTGCCCAATCCTTGACAAGCACATGACTCCTGAACAGGACAAACCTCACTTTGCCCAAGCAGCTGGGACACTTGCTGCTATTAAAGAAAAAGCAGGCATCTACGCTTATCTCTTTGAAACCCAGGCACAGTTGAATGCCATTTTAAGTAGTAAAGTGGATGTAGGCCGACGCATTCGGGAAGCTTATCAAGCAGGTGATAAAGAGAGTTTGCAACAAATTGCTAGGGAAGAATTACCAAAATTAAGAAGCCAGATTGAAACCTTCCACAAGCTCTTTAGCCAGCAATGGTTGAAAGAAAACAAGGTCTTTGGCTTGGATACCGTAGACATTCGTATGGGTGGACTCTTGCAACGGATCAAGCGAGCTGAAAGTCGGATTGAAAACTACCTAGCAGGCGAAATCTCTCGTATCGATGAACTAGAAGTAGAGATCTTGCCATTCAACGATTTCTACGGGGATCAGGACTTCGCAGCAACGACAGCCAACCAGTGGCATACTATTGCGACGGCTTCGACCATTTATACAACATAAAAAATGCCAAGTTGGATGACAGAAGTCTCATCCACGGTTGATAGGAGTAGAAGAGGAGTTGTCTTTACGATCACCCTTTTCCACTCCTTTTTTAAAGCTATGTCATAAATTTGTAGAATTTTTTCTATAATTAGGAGTTTGAAAATAGAAAATGCCTATCTTATAATAAGTATTGTAAACGCTACCAAAGCAAAAACACGCTCAAGGCTCAAAGGGGGGAGTTAAATGAAAAAGTTTGTAAGGACTCTGAGAGAAAATTTCATTTTTCTTTTAATGGTCTTACCTGGTGCAGCGTGGTTAATCTTATTCTTCTATATTCCGGTTTTTGGGAATATCGTAGCATTTAAGGACTATCATATTACAGGAGAAGGCTTCATCGACAGTGTCATGAAGAGTAAATGGGTTGGTTTTGACAACTTCAAGTTCCTCTTTAGTTCCAAAGATGCCTACATTATTACAAGAAATACGGTCTTGTACAACTTAGGATTTATCTTCTTAGGATTGATTGTTTCCGTTGGGATCGCCATCATCTTTAGTGAGTTGAGATCAAAAAGAGTGGTCAAGGTGCTTCAAACCTCCATGCTCTTCCCATACTTCCTATCATGGGTTATCATCAGCTTCTTCACCGATGCCTTCCTGAACGTGGACAAAGGATTGGTCAATCACATCTTAACTTCACTTGGCATGAAGGCCATCAATTTCTATTCAGAATTGTGGATCTGGCCAGCGCTTCTCCTCTTCTTAGGAATTTGGAAAGGCTTTGGTTATAGTAGTGTCATGTACTATGCAACCATCATGGGAATTGACCCAACTTACTATGAAGCAGCGACCGTGGATGGTGCGTCTAAGTGGCAACGCATTCGCAACATCACCATTCCTCAGTTGTCTTCCTTGATTACAGTCTTGACCATTCTTGCAGTCGGAAATATCTTCCGCGCAGACTTCGGTCTCTTCTACCAAATCCCGCATAATGCTGGAGCGCTCTATAGCGTAACCAACGTTATTGATGTTTATGTCTACAACGGTTTGACCAAGTCAGGGGATATCGGGATGACAGCAGCAGCCGGTCTTTACCAATCGGTAGTCGGTTTGGTTCTTGTTTTGATCTCAAATATCATTGCCCGTCGCATTGATAAGAATGCCGCTCTCTTCTAGAAAGGAGGATCGTATGAAAAAATCAACCATTCAAAAAGAAAAAATTGATAATGTCGGGATCCATTCTTTCAGTAAGAAGAGCAACTTCTTCTTTACCTTGTTGTTGACCTTGGTCGGCTTGACCTGTGTGCTTCCCTTCATCTTCGTTGTCATGATCTCTTTGACAGACGAACAAAGTTTGGCAGTCCATGGCTTCCAATTCTGGCCAGCAAAATTTGGATTTGATGGTTACCTCTTCTTGGTACAATTCAAAGACAAAATCTTGCAAGCCCTCTTCATTACCTTGTTTGTGACCATTGTGGGAACAGCATGTAATGTCTTTATCACCACAACCTATGCTTATGCAATCTCACGGAGTACCTTTAAATACCGCAAGTTCTTTACCGTATTTTCACTCCTTAGTATGCTCTTTAGTGCAGGGTTGGTTCCAAGCTACATTGTGACCACTCAACTCTTGCAGTTAGGTGATACCATCGGGGCTTTGATTATCCCAATGTTGCTCAGTCCATTTAACATCATCTTGATGCGGACCTTCTTTAAACGGACCATTCCAGAAGCTATCCTTGAATCCGCTCGGATCGATGGGGCAAGTGAAACACGGATCTTCTTCCAAATCTGCTTGCCATTGTCTCTACCAGGGATTGCGACTATCAGTTTGTTCACTGCTTTAGGATTCTGGAACGACTGGTTCAACGCCCTCCTCTATATTAAGAGTGACAACCTTTACCCATTGCAATACCTCTTGATGCAAATCCAAAACAATATGGATTACATCGCTAAAAACGTCGGGGTATCCGGCCAATTGGCAGGAGCTGTACAATCCATCCCACGGGAAACAGGACGTATGGCCATGGTGGTTGTGGCAACAGTGCCAATCGCCATTCTCTATCCATTCTTCCAACGCTACTTTGTAAAAGGCTTGACCATCGGTGGTGTGAAAGAATAACATCGTTCATTGAAAATCAGCAGGATTTTCAACTCATAACTTAGTCTAAAAAGAAAATAACATAAAGGAGATTTTTCTTATGAAAAATTGGAAAAAATACGCGTTAGCATCTGCTAGTGTCATCGCTCTTGGAGCTACTCTTGCTGCTTGTGGAAACCTTACAGGGAACAACAAGAAGTCAGCAACAACTGAAGACGGTAAACCAATCATCAAGATGTACCAAATCGGTGATAAACCAGATAACTTGGATGTTCTTCTTAAAAATGCCAACAAGATCATTGAAAAGAAAGTTGGCGCAAAATTGGATATCCAATATCTTGGTTGGGGTGACTACGCACAAAAAATGAACGTTATCATCTCATCTGGTGAAAACTATGATATTGCCTTTGCTAATAACTACGTTATCAACGCTCAAAAAGGTGCTTATGCTGACTTGACAGAATTGTACAAGAAAGAAGGAAAAGACCTTTACAAAGCACTTGACCCAGCTTACATCAAAGGGAACACTGTAAATGGCAAGATCTATGCTGTTCCAGTAGCAGCTAACGTGGCATCTTCTCAAAACTTTGCCTTCAACGGACCACTTCTTGAAAAATATGGTATCGACGTTTCAAACGTGAAAGACTATGCTTCTCTTGAACCAGTCTTGAAAGCTATCAAAGAAAAAGATCCAAACGTTGTTCCATTTGCAATGAACAAGAGCTACGGTGGACCTTCAGATGACTTCGACTATGTGGCTGTTGATGGACTTCCATTCGTTGTTGACTTGAAAGGTGACACCACTAAGATCGTTGACCGTTACACAATTCCTCGTTATGTAGAAAACTTGAAGACTCTTCACAAATACTACGAAGCAGGATACATTCCAAAAGACGTAGCAACGAGCGACACTGGTTATGATCTTTCTCAAGATACATGGTTGGTTCGTGAAGAAACAGTAGGACCAGCTGACTACGGTAACAGCTTGCTTTCTCGTGTAGCAAACCGTAAGATCGAAATCAAACCATTTACTGAACTGTACAAGAAGAACAATACTACTCAAGTAGCTAACTTTGTTATCTCAAACAACTCTAAGAACAAAGAAAAAGCAATGGAAGTGTTGAACCTCTTGAACACTGATCCAGAACTCTTGAACGGCCTTGTTTATGGACCAGAAGGCAAGAACTGGGAAAAAGTTCCCGGCAAAGAAAACCGTGTCAAAGTCTTGGATGGCTACAACGGAAACACTCACATGTCTGGATGGAACACTGGTAACAACTGGATTCTTTACATCAACGAAAACGTAACTGATGAACAAATTGCACAATCTAAGAAAGATTTGGAAACTGCAAAAGAATCTCCAGCACTTGGCTTCATCTTTAACACAGATAAAGTGAAATCAGAAATCACTGCTCTTACAAATACTTTGAACCAATTTGCAGGTGCTATCAATACTGGTACTGTGGATCCTGAAGTAGAAGTTCCTAAGATGCTTGAAAAATTGAAATCAGAAGGTGCTTACCAAAAAGTGCTTGACGAAATGCAAAAACAATACGACGAATTCCTTGCTTCTAAAAAATAAGAACAGGTAGTTCGAAAAAGGCTTTGGAGGAATCTCCAGAGCCTTTTCATGTCTTTATGAAAATAGAACTGTAAATGAAAATCAATATTTCAATTTACCAATGCAAATAAGGGAAAGCGTTTTATTTTTATGGTATAATAGAATCACTAATTGGAAAAGAGGCTGAATGATGGGAAAAATCATCGAGTTCATTTTTACGAGAGTCTATGTTGCTATGCTGGTAACAGGGATTTTTTGGGTCTTGACGATCTGTGGGGGTGTTCTACTAGGAGTAGGACCGGCTAGTGCCACTATCATGAGCCTCTATGCGGAAAATGGCATGACCTACAAGGACTATCATTGGTCACGCGCTTGGGAACTCTTCAAAGAAAATCTACGCCCGGCTAATCAAGTCTTTTATACCTTCTTTGCCATTGAAGGGGTTCTCCTCTATGGCATGTACCTCATGGTTCAGATTCCTCACTTGAATTTCTTCCAAATTTTGGTTCTCTTGTTTAATCTGGTTTTCCTCTTGGTTGCGCCTCTAGCTTACGCCGTTTATTTGAAATTGCAAGTTCATTTTGATCTCTCTTATGCCAACAGTATCAAGCTCAGTTTGATCGGAATGTTGCTGGACATTCGTCCGGTTCTCAAGCTCATCCTTGGAACCGCGCTACTTGGGGTCATTAGCTACTATATGCCAGCCCTTCTCTTTTTCGTCTTGATCGGTGTATGGCATTTCTTTGTCAATGATATCTTTGACCCTGTCTATCAAAACATCCACGAAAAATTGGTATCCTAACGATGAAAAAAATCTGGTTAAGTACGCTTTTAAAATTCTACGCCTATGTCATGGTAGTCATTTTGACCATTATGGGTCTGGTTGTCGCGGGAATCTCTTGGAAAAACCAGCAAGCTGAAGCCGACGGGATCGCCCAACGGGTCTTAACCGAAGTGGTGACGGATCTTGAGACCTCTTATCAGCGGGTCACACAAGAAGGACGTAGCCTCGTTGAAAACCCTGCAAAATTAGAAGGGGTTTATCGCTATTTTACCTTGTCACCATCGGAGTATGAGACTTGGCGATTGAATGCCCAATTCCCTTCCTATATCCAATTGTCCCTACATAAGAATATTGACAGCCTCTATTTGAGTAATAAAAACATCGAGGGCATCGATGTCACCTTGTCTGATTACAAGACGGTATTTGTCTCTACTCGGCAATCGAAGGGGGGCAAGCAAGTCTCGGCGGACCATTACAAGGCTCCTGCGACAGCCATTCCGGTTCCTTTGACAGATCCGACTACGGGTGCTGGAGTTGGGATCGCTTATATGACGCTGGACCAGGAAATTTTGACGGCAGCGATTGATAATGCCAGAGGCGATCTTCCGGTCGCTGTGCGGATCTTCACTCCCTTTGGGAAAGAGATGTACCATGAAGGGGATAAGGGGCAATCAAAGGATGTTAAATGGCAAACCCGCAGCACGATCTATGGCTACAAGGTGGATGTAGCTGTTTCTGAAAGTTATCTGGTCAAGAAGGGTCTAGCTAACCTGGCCACTTTTCTCTCCATTGCTTTCCTAATTTTCTTGATCCTTTACTTGTTACTAGGTCAGATTTTCAAAAATTACCGTCGCCAAGTCCTTGATTTGGTCGATACCATGGAGCAGATCAGTCAAGGCGATAGCGAACGACGGATTGATACGTCCACGAAGGACCAAGAACTCTTGGTTATCGGGGATATGATCAATACCATGTTAGACAATATGGATAAGAACATTCGGGATATCTACCAGCTACAGCTCAGCCAAAAAGATGCCAATATGCGGGCGCTACAAGCCCAGATCAATCCCCACTTCATGTACAATACACTGGAATTTATCCGGATGTACGCCGTCATGCAAGAGCAAGAAGAGTTGGGTGATATTATTTATGAGTTTAGTAGTCTCTTGCGCAATAATATCTCAGATGAGCGAGTGACGACAGTTGACAATGAGCTCGAATTTTGCCGCAAATACAGCTACCTCTGTATGGTGCGTTATCCAAAATCGATTGCCTATGGCTTTAAGATCGATCCAGGCTTGGAAAAGATGAAGATTCCAAAATTCACCATCCAGCCTTTGGTTGAGAACTATTTTGCCCATGGGGTGGACCACAAACGCAAGGACAATGTGATTAGTGTCAAAGTCTTGCAAGGAGAAGGGCAAGTCGTGATCCTGGTTAGTGATAATGGGCGCGGGATGAAAGAAGAACAGCTAGAAAGCATTCAAGAAATGCTAGCCAATCGCAATCCACGCTCAGAAATCGAAGAAAAGAGTGGTCGGCAGTCCATCGGAATTGTCAATGTCCATGAACGCATGCTGCTCTATTTTGGAGATCGCTACCATATCCAAGTCTTCTCCCAACCTCACCATGGAGTGACCTATACGATAACCATTCAAGATGAATAAAGGAGACAGAATGTACAAAGTCTTATTAGTAGACGATGAGTATATGATTACAGAAGGGTTAAAAAAATTAATCCCCTTTGACCACTGGAATATGGAAGTGGTCGCAACAGCAGAAGACGCAGACCAGGCCCTTGATTATGTGCGAGAACATCCGGTGGATGTGGTGATCACGGATGTCAATATGCCTGGAAAGACCGGACTTCAGATGATTGCAGAGATGAAGGATTTGATGCCAGATGCTGCTTTTATCATTATGTCAGGCTATCAGGATTTTGAATATGTCAAGACAGCCCTCAATTTGCGCGTGGCAGACTACCTGCTCAAACCTGTCAATAAGGTGGAGATGGGCAATATCCTAGAAAAAATTCAGCACCAAATCCAGCAACCAAGCCAAGAGTTGGCCAACCGCTTGATTCACGATGATATTTCTGAGGAAGAGTTTTGTCGGTATATCGCAGGACGAAAGTCATTGTGGATTGGGGTTGCTAAGGAGAAAAAAGGCTTTATCAGCTCGTCTTACCAAGTTCTCGGGCAAAATCTTCAACTCTTTATCTCAGATCAAGAAGAAGAAGCCATGATTGAGAAGGCCTTTGAGCCACCTTATAAGGAGCACTTTCATCAATTTAAGGACCTAGTGGAGCGGAGCCTCTTTTATGGGGCGACCCCTCTCAATCAAGATGAAGAAGTCTTCCATTACTACGAGCCGGCCTATCGGGTGATCATGCAAGGAAATATCCAACAGATCTTAGAAGAACTGGACTGGTTAGAAAAAATGATCCTTGAGAAGACCCCTAAGGTCTCACTGACCAAGCAGCTCTTTATCCAATTTTTGATGGATGTCTTTCATTTGTTTGAATACCTGCAAGGTGATAATTTAGCTGATGTAGTCAAGAAAGTCCAAGAAACTGCCACTTTTAGCGAGATGATTGGCTTCATCCAGGAAGAGTTGTCCCGTTTCTTATCCCACTATCGGATGAATGAAAATGTAGCGAGTGTCCTCCAAGTGATTAGCCGTGATTACCAAAAAGAGCTGTCGCTCAAGGATATCAGTCAGGCTCTCTTTATCAATCCAGTCTATTTAGGCCAATTGATTAAACGAGAAACCAATGCAACGTTCGCAGAACTCCTCAACAAACAGCGGATTAAGGCTGCCCAGCAGCTCCTCTTATCGACCAATGACAGTATTGAAGATATCTGCTATAAAGTCGGTTACAGCAATGTTGGCTATTTCTATAAGGTTTTCCGTAAACTCTGTGGAAAATCGCCTAAAACCTATCGCTTACAAGTCATGACAGAGCAGGCAGAAGATGAGTAAAAGGCTGAGACGATTTGTCTCAGCCTTTTGATTGAAGATAAAGTCTTCTTAGAAACTTTCCTTAGGTGAGTACGGACGTCAGCGAACTTCTACGAAGTTCCATGACTAATTATTGAACCTAAGGTTTCAATAATTCCGAGTACCTGAAACAAATGTGTTTCAGGTACTTTCCTCACGGCGGAAAGTTTCAGTAGATGATTGAATAGTTCTAACGAATGAATTTTTTTAAGATTTTATTAGATTTGTAAAGATGTCTCCTCCTAGAATCTAATAATTCTGCGTCGAATACCCTATTTTGACTTTATCCGCTACGTCTTTTGTATCTTGATTTTCCCAACTAGCAGCTCAGCTTCAATGGTGATTTCTGTGAGTTGGGTCCAATCGATTTTTTCTTGGTCTACGTGAAATAGAAGAGGGGTCATGGCGAGGAGCGCTTGGCGTTCTTCAGGAGTTAAACTCTTGGTGAGGCTGACCGTTTCGGATGAGAGGATTTGGCAGTGGTCTTCAAAGTGCTCCAAAATTTCCTGGTTGGAGTAAGATTGCTTGGTCAATTGATCTTGGGCCAACTGACGAATTTCTTTTAGATGAGAAGAGGTTGGGACGACCTTAATGATCACCCCTTCTGTCTTTAAGACACGTTCAAATTCAGCGTAATTAGCCGGGGAGAAGATGTCCAAAATGACCTCCATACTCTTAGATTGAATGGGTAAATGAGCCAAATCTCCTACAAACCAATTGACCTTCCAGCTAGCATCACTCTTGGCAGCTAGTTGTACGGATTCCTTTGAAAGATCAAATGCATAGAAAGTAGCCTTGGGATAGGCTTCTTGTAGCTTTCGGGAGTAATAACCTTCTCCGCAACCGATATCTAGAATTCTGGCATCACTGGTCGGAATTTTTTGTCCGATCGCTGTTAGAATCGGCTCATAAAACCCTGCTTCTAAGATCAGCTGGCGATTCTGAAAATTTTCTTTGTCATAGTCCTTTGATTGCTTGATCTGGGGAGCCAGGTTGACATAGCCAAATTTCGCCAAATCAAAAGAATGGCCCTTGGGACATTTAAAACTGGTCCCCACAAGTTCTAGGTCCAATTGACAGATGGGACAGGCAAAGGCAGTGGCTGTTTGAAATCGTTGTAATTTTGGTTTGATCGGTGTATTCATATTAGTAGTGTAACAAAAGAGCCTCTAGATAGCAACCGATGCTGTAATGGGACTAAGTCACACTTTTTTAACGGTTCTACGCGGTATTGAATGGACCTTGAGTCTCTTTATTTAATTTCCTCATTTTCGTCCAATGGATCGCTGAGGAGGGTTTTCAATTCTAGACAATACTTACTTGCTTCAAATTCAATGATCTCATATTGAGCAATCTCATTTTGATAGAATGGATCGTGTGCAATGATTTCTTGGACAGCATCTTTATTTTTTGCTCTCATGAGAATGATACCGCCAGTTCTTGGATTTTTTCTTCCAGATGCGATAAAAAGACCTTTTGTATAATACTGATTTAAAAAATCTATGTGTTTTTCTAAGTGTTTTTCAACTTCATCAAGGGGCTTGATATAGGTAAGGTTTACAATAAACATAAGTGACTCCTTTAAAATAAATGATAAATAGATTATAATACTTTACAAACTACCTGAATAGTAGGCACATTTTTGTAAGGAGAAAAAATGTTAACAAATAAAAATTGGAACTGTAGTATGTCTCGAGTCTTAGATGTGGTTGGTGGGAAATGGAGGATGAATATATTATGGGTTATAAACAAGCATAAGAGAGTTCGTTTCAATCAATTGAGAAGAGAAGTTGAAGGGATAACAACTATCAGTTTGACACGTGGCTTAGACGTTTTAATAGAGAACCAATTGGTTGAGAAATATGATTTTGAAACGATGCCACTCCATACAGAATATGAGCTGACAGAAAAAGGCAAATCACTGATGCCGATTTTAAAGGACTTGAATCAATGGGGAAAAGAATGGTTGCAATGAATTTTTCCCTCATTTTAATCTCTTCTATCTCGCCACTCATCTCTTCATTTTAACCACTTATCCCCAAAAGCCGTTTTTTAAACGGCTTTTTTGCTAGACTGGTTCTATCAAAAGGAGAGAGAACATGATATTACAAGCTAAAAACATCAGTAAACGATATGGAAATCATTTAGCCGTAAACAATATTCATTTACAGTTTGAAAAGGGAACCTTTAATGCGATTCTAGGACCAAATGGGGCGGGGAAATCAACAACGATTTCCATGTTGATTGGTTTGAAACAACCAACGCAAGGTGAAATCATCTATGAACCAGGTACGAAAATTGGTGTGGTCTTCCAGACTAGTGTCTTAGATGAGATGCTAACGGTTAGGGAAAATCTGACCATTCGTGCGAAACAGTATAAAGGCTTAAAACCTGATCGTGTGTCTGATCTTATTGATCGGCTAGGCCTATCAGCTTTCCAAAAGCAGAAATACGGGACGCTTTCAGGTGGTCAAAAGCGTCGGGTTGACATTGCGCGTGCTCTACTACACAGTCCAGACCTTTTGTTCTTAGATGAGCCAACGACAGGTTTGGATATCCAAACTCGGAAGTCTATCTGGGATTTGCTCTATCAATTGCAGAGAGAAGAGGGAATGACTGTTGTATTGACCACGCATTATCTTGACGAAGCAGATGAAGCTGATCAAATTTATATTGTGGACCATGGGGAAGTGATTGCTCAAGGATCGGCGCTAGATATTAAGAGTCAATATGCAAAAAACATCTTGAAGATTCGTTTCAAGGAGATGCAGCAGATAGAAAGTCTCAAATCTTTGGGAATGTCAGTAGAGCAACAAAGTCAATTGGAGTATATTTTTCAACCCAAGAGTGAAAGGGAAGCCATTGATTACCTGGCGCAAGTTAGAGATAGAATAGCCCATTTTGAGTTTCGTCCAGGGACCATGGATGATGCCTTTATTGCACTTACAGGAAGGGAGGTCCGCTAATGCTAGCCTTACTAAAGCGAAATTTTTTATTGTACTTCAGAAATCGTTCAGGAGTTTTCTTCTCCCTGTTGGGAGCCTTGATTTCCTTTGTTCTTTATATTATTTTTCTTCAAAAAAATCTAACAGATGCTTGGGCTCAGCTCCCCAATAGAGGTCCTGTGTTAAATAATTGGTTAATGAGTGGGACGCTGGCTGTGACAGGGATTACGACAAGTCTGGCTGCCCTGACTCAGTCGGTAAAGGACCGTGAACATCAAGTAGATCAGGATCTTTATTTATCGGATCAAGGGAAGTGGCGGTTACCATCTTCATATTTAGCAAGTGCAATCATCATCTCTTTTTTCATGCAAGTCCTTATGTATGTGCTGATGTGTGGCTATTTTAGAGAAGTTCCAGCACTGTCTTTATTACCTGAAGTGCTCCTCATCATGCTGCTTAGTAGCCTGCTTTCTAGTTTAGTGAATGCCATTTTTGTTTATTTTTTCCATTCCGTAGACAGTCTTGGGAAGTTTTCGACCATAGTGGGTACAGCTTCTGGTTTTTTGGTAGGGACTTATGTACCTTTAGGTGTTCTACCTGATTTTGCACAACTACTAATGAAATGTACTCCAGCAACTTATATTGCTGCACTTTATCGACAAGTACTCATGAAAGAAGCAGTGAGCGAAGCCTTTAAGGGGCGAGATGATCTTCTTCGAGAATTTCAAGAAAAAATGGGCGTTCAGCTCAAATGGCAAGCCTTATTGACAAAGGAACAAACATACCTTATAGTATTAGGTGGTATTCTTCTAGCTTTGGGGATTTGGGTTTCCTTAGCAAAAAGATCGAATAAAAGAAAGTAAGTGAGAATTGGAGTAGGAATGAAGATTCGTTTTGAGGAAAAACAGGATATCCCAGAAAACAACCCCCGTGTAGTCATTCAAGCCAAGCAATTATCCGATCAAGCACGAGAGGTGATGGACTATCTCGAACAGTTTTCGACAGTGAATCAAGTAGTGATTCCTATCAAAACAGATGATCATTTGATCATGGTGAAAATTGATGACATTATTTTAGCCGAGATTGATAAGAATCAGCTAACCATTTATACGACAGACAAAACGTTTACCGTCAGAGATACTTTGACAAATTTTCAACATCGGATTAATCGTCGTAATTTTTTACAGATATCCCGCCACGCGGTGATGAATATCGACCATTTGGAATCGCTATCGGATAGTTTTTCAGGCAATATGATGGCTAAACTGACACGCGGAGTAAAATCAAGTGTCAGTCGGAAATATGTCAAATCCTTGATGGATTATTTAGGGGTATAGGAGAAAGTGATGAAACGAGTTATAGCTTATTTTGTATCTGGTATGAGGACAGGATCCTTCTTTTATTTGTGTTTGGTGTTATTATCACATGTCTATCCCAACATCGTCTATCCCGCTGTAAATGTCCGCAACATCTTGGCGATCTTTTTGATGAGTGGAACAATGGGAGTTTTGACGTTCATTCTTGAGGAAGAAGAGTTTTTGACCTATAGTTTGCGTGTGGTCCTGCATTTAGTTGTGACAGCTACCATCTTAGCATTGACCTACTTATTTTTTGGCTGGGGGGCAGCCTTACGGAGTCCGATTCCTTGGTTGATCTTTCTAGCCATTTACGGTCTGATCTGGCTGTACCAGATTTGGCAACTCCATAAAAAAACTCAACGAATCAACCAAGCTTTGTTGCATCGCAGAAAAGGGAAATAGTCCCAGAAAAAAGTGTATAAGAAAACCACGAAGTTCATACCAAACTTCGTGGTTTTACTTTCTTAATATGTCAAAACAAAGTATTTTTTCTTACCGCGACGGATAACGGTCAATTCATTTTCTAATTTATCGCTATCGTTCAAGACATAGTCAAGGTCTTGGATGCGTTCGCCGTTGACGTAGATAGCTCCGTTTTGAACATCTTCGCGGGCTTGGCGTTTAGAATTGACCACACCAGCTGTGACCAAGAGTTCAACAATGTTGAGGTTGTCTTCTGCTTGGACCTGGTAGTTTGGCACACCACGAAGGCCTTGTTTGAGTTCTTTAACAGAAAGGTTTTTGATGTTTCCTGCAAAGAGTTGTTTGGTGATGTTGAGGGCTTCCTTGTAGGCTTCTTCGCCGTGGACAAGGGTAACCACTTCACGCGCTAAGATCTTTTGAGCCAAGCGTTCATGAGGAGCAGCCCCAAACTGTTTGCGGATCTCTTCGATTTCGTCCAGTGACAAGAAAGTGAAGATCTTCAAGAAGCGCACAGCATCCGCATCCATCACATTCATCCAGAATTGGTACATTTCGTATGGAGATGTTTTGTCTGCATTGAGCCAGACCGCATTACCTTCTGATTTACCGAATTTCTTACCAGTTGCATCTGTGATCAAAGGCACAGTCATAACATGACCAGTTTTATCTGCTTTACGACGCATCAACTCAGTACCAGCTGTCATGTTTCCCCATTGGTCAGATCCACCGATTTGAAGGGTTACATTGTGTTCTTGGTTGAGGACGTAGAAGTCATAGCCTTGCATAATTTGGTAGGCAAACTCTGTGTAAGAAATCCCTGTTTCAATCCGTTTTTTAACAGATTCTTTACTCATCATAGCATTGACTGTAAAGTATTTTCCGACATCACGAAGGAAGTCAATAAAGCTAATGCTTCCGAACCAATCGTAGTTGTTGACCATTTCGGCTTTATTGTCCCCATTTTCAAAATCGAGGAAACGAGACAATTGCCCTTGAATGGAGCGAACCCATTCTTGTACAGTTTCTTTTGTTTGGAGACTACGTTCAGCATCTTTGAAGGACGGATCACCAATGAGACCAGTCGCACCGCCAACGAGCGCATAAGGTTTGTGGCCTGCTAGTTGAAGACGACGGCTCGTCAAGATGGCAACCAAGTGACCAAGGTGAAGGCTGTCAGCAGTTGGATCATAACCAGTATAATAAGAAACCTGACCTTCTTCCAGTGCTTTGCGTAAGGCTTCTTCATCCGTCGTTTGAAATACCAAACCACGCTCTTTTAGCTCATCAAAAATGTGCATGTGTCTTTTCTCCTTTATAAGTTTATTCATTTCTCTATTCTACCATAAACCACGGAAATGGCAATGCTTTCCATCATTTTCTTGTCCTTACCCAGGCAGAATGAGTGACGATTTCTACGCTCTTGTGATTGAAAACAAAGGGTCTAATCTGCTATAATATAGGGAACAAGGAGAAAGAATCAGTGAATCAATTAAAAGAGAAGCTGCAAGAGTTTTGGAAGAAAGTCCAAAAATTCTTTGCAAATATGTATACAGAAACTCCGAATAAGGAAAAAAATGAGGAAAGTAGCTGGTCTGTCGGTGATATTTTTGCGACCTGTTTGCGGACCCTCAAACTCTTGTGGGATGTCATGATCGCCCTGTTCGTGTGCCTCTTTTTATTTGGCGCAGGGATCGGGATTGGTTATGCGGCGAGCCTCTTTAGCAATGTCAAGGTTCCAAAGACAGAAGAACTGGTCCAGCAGGTCCGAAATGTCAGCAGTGTTTCAAAACTAACCTATTCCGATAAGAGCCTGATTGCAGAAGTGGACAGTGATTTGATCCGCACGCCCGTAGCAGGAGATGCCATTTCAGACAATGTCAAAAAGGCTGTGATCGCTACTGAGGATGAGAATTTTGAAAGCCACAAGGGGGTTGTACCTAAAGCCGTTCTTCGGGCAACACTTGGATCCGTAGCCGGCGTGGGTTCCTCTAGTGGGGGATCAACCCTGACCCAGCAGTTGATCAAACAGCAAGTCGTGGGAGACGCTCCAACCTTTACTCGTAAGGCGGCAGAGATTGTCGATGCCTTGGCTTTAGAGCGGGGAATGGATAAAAATGAAATTCTAACCACCTACTTAAATGTTTCGCCTTTTGGACGAAACAATCGGGGACAAAATATTGCAGGTGTGGAAGCTGCAGCTCAAGGGATCTTTGGCGTTTCGGCGAAAGACTTGTCCGTTCCACAAGCGGCCTTTATCGCTGGCTTGCCACAAAGTCCGATTGTCTACTCTCCTTATGCTGCAGACGGTAGCCTAAAGAGCAAGGAAAACCTCGAGTTAGGTTTGGCGCGTGCCAAAGACGTTTTGTTCAATATGTACCGGACGGGAGCCTTGTCGAAAAAAGACTACGAGACCTATGCTCAGTACGACTTGACCAAAGACTTCATGGCTCCAGATGGCATCGAGAAAACACCGCATGACTACCTCTACTTCCAAGCCATGGCAGAAGCAAAAGAGGCCATGTATGATTACTTGATCAAGCGAGACAATGTCACCAAGCAAGACTTGAAAAATAATGAAACCGTCAAGGCTTACCAAGAATTAGCTGAGAGCGAGTTGCGCGAAGGTGGCTACACCATTCAAACCACGATTAACAAACCGGTTCACAATGCCATGCAGGCCGCAGTAGCGAATTTTGGAAGCGTCTTGGATGATGGGACGGGTCTTGTAGAAGTTGGGAATGTCCTCATGGACAACCGAACGGGTGCGGTTTTAGGATTTATCGGTGGACGGAATTTTGACGGCAACCAAAACAACCATGCCTTTGATACAGAGCGTTCCCCAGGGTCTACAATCAAACCGCTGTTGGCCTATGGGATTGCCATCGACCAAGGCTTGATGGGAAGCAATAGCATCCTTTCTAACTATCCGACTAATTTCTCAAGTGGGGAGCCGATCATGCACGTGGATAGCCGAGGAACAGCCATGATGGATCTCCGTGAGGCCCTCAATACCTCTTGGAATATTCCAGCTTACTGGACTTACCGAACCCTTCGTGAAAAGGGTGTGGATGTCCCATCCTACATGAAGAAAATGGGCTATGATATCCCTGAATATGGCATTGAAAGCCTGCCAATGGGGGGAGGAATTGAGGTCACTGTTGCCCAACATACCAATGGTTTCCAAACCATTGCTAACAATGGGAACTACCTCAAACGCTACATGGTAGAGCAAATCATTGATCGAGATGGAGATGTGGTGTATAAGCACGAGGCAGATCCTGTTCGTGTCTACTCTCCAGCAACGGCAACGATTATGCAGGATCTCTTGCGCGGGGTTATTACGTCTGGTGCTACAACGACCTTTAAGTCACGGATTAGCCAAGTCAATCCTACGCTAGCAGGTGCTGACTGGATTGGAAAAACCGGTACCACTAACTCAAATGGGGATATGTGGCTCATGTTGTCCACCCCTAATGTTTCTTTAGGAGGTTGGATCGGCCATGACAACAATGCTTCTATGCAGACCTTGACTGGATACAACAACAATGCCCAATACATGGCGCAGTTGGCGAATGCAATCTACCAAGCAGATCCAAGTCTCTTTGGAATTCAGGATAAATTCACTCTCGATAAGAGTGTGATCCGCTCTGAAGTGCTCAAATCGACTGGTGAAAGACCGGGCCGCGTCAATGTCAATGGTCGGGATATCGATGTGAGCGGTCAAATGGTGACGAGCCTTTGGGCCAAAAACGGAGCGCCAACCACTCAATACCGCTTTGCCATCGGGGGATCGGATAGCGATTATCAAAGTGCTTGGGCAGCGATTCTCGGTAATTCCAGTGGAAATCAGTCGAATAATAAGAACAATTCGACAACCAATAGTTCATCCAGCAATAGTTCAAATCGAAACAGCTCAAATCGTGGCAATCGACACTAGTCTGATCCAGTAGAAAACCTGGAGAAAGCCTTGATTTTTGGAGCAAAAAACGGTATAATAGTGATAACTAATTTGTCGTGTGCTTTATTTGAAATATTGTCCAAATAAGAGCTTACAGCAGTTAAATCTTACTTGAATAAGTCGATTTAGCTGCTCTTTTTGTGCCTATTTTTCAGAAAAATACTAGTTTGTTACACAAATTTAATTTTTCTAAAAATTATAAAAAGCGACGAATGAGGTGAAGAGACAGCTCTTCACGTGATGCAAATCACACAATTGTAGTTAAAACCGGATAGGTGGTGAAAGTCATTTCACCAAGCTATCCTAGTATGGAAAAAGGAGCTAAAAACTTTGGCAGGACATGACGTTCAATACGGGAAACATCGGACCCGTCGTAGTTTTTCAAGAATCAAAGAGGTTCTTGATTTACCAAACTTGATTGAAATCCAGACAGACTCATTCAAAGATTTCTTGGATCATGGCTTGAAGGAAGTATTTGAAGATGTGCTTCCCATCTCAAACTTCACGGATACAATGGAATTGGAATTTGTGGGTTATGAAATCCGCGAACCTAAGTATTCGCTTGAAGAAGCGCGCATCCACGATGCCAGCTACTCAGCACCAATCTTTGTGACCTTCCGTTTGGTCAACAAAGAAACAGGTGAAATCAAGACCCAAGAAGTTTTCTTTGGTGATTTCCCAATCATGACTGAAATGGGAACCTTCATCATCAATGGTGGAGAACGGATTATCGTATCTCAGTTGGTCCGCTCACCAGGTGTCTACTTCAATGATAAGGTGGACAAGAATGGTAAAGTTGGTTATGGATCAACTGTTATCCCTAACCGTGGGGCTTGGTTAGAGCTTGAAACCGACTCAAAAGACATTGCTTACACACGTATCGACCGCACACGTAAGATTCCATTTACAACTCTTGTGCGTGCTCTTGGATTCTCTGGAGATGATGAAATCATCGATATCTTTGGGGACAGCGAATTGGTTCGCAATACCATTGAAAAAGATATCCACAAAAATCCAATGGATTCACGGACAGATGAAGCCCTCAAAGAAATCTACGAGCGTCTTCGTCCAGGTGAACCAAAAACAGCGGAAAGCTCACGTAGCTTGTTGGTAGCCCGTTTTTTTGATCCACGTCGTTATGACTTGGCACCAGTTGGTCGCTACAAGATCAACAAGAAACTCAATATCAAGAACCGCTTGTTGAACCAGACAATCGCAGAACCATTGGTAGATGCTGAAACAGGGGAAATCCTTGTAGAAGCTGGTACTGTCATGACGCGTGATGTAATCGACAGCATCTCAGAACAATTGGATAACGGCTTGAACAAAATCACCTACATTCCAAATGATGCTGCTGTTTTGACAGAGCCAGTAGAATTGCAAAAATTCAAAGTTGTCGCTCCGACAGATCCAGATCGTGTTGTCACCATCATCGGAAATGCTAACCCGTCTGACAAAGTACGGATTGTGACTCCAGCTGACATCTTGGCAGAAATGAGCTATTTCTTGAACCTTGCAGAAGGTATTGGCCGCGTGGATGATATCGACCACCTTGGAAACCGTCGGATTCGTGCCGTTGGTGAATTGCTTGCCAACCAAGTGCGTCTTGGACTTTCACGGATGGAACGAAACGTTCGCGAACGGATGTCTGTACAAGATAACGATGTCTTGACACCACAACAAATCATCAACATCCGCCCAGTAACTGCAGCAATTAAAGAATTCTTTGGATCTTCCCAATTGTCACAGTTCATGGACCAACACAATCCACTTTCTGAGTTGTCTCACAAACGTCGTTTGTCTGCCTTAGGGCCTGGTGGTTTGACACGTGACCGTGCCGGATATGAAGTGCGTGACGTGCACTATACCCACTATGGTCGTATGTGTCCAATCGAAACACCTGAAGGACCAAACATCGGTTTGATCAACAACTTGTCATCTTATGGACACTTGAACAAATATGGTTTCATCCAAACGCCATACCGTAAAGTGGACCGTGAAAAAGGTGTAGTGACCAACGAAATCGTTTGGTTGACAGCCGATGAAGAAGATGAGTACATCGTCGCTCAGGCCAACTCTAAGTTGAACGAAAAAGGTGGCTTTGCTGAGCCGATCGTTATGGGACGTCATCGTGGTAACAACCAAGAGTTCCCATCTGATCAAGTCGACTACATGGACGTATCTCCAAAACAAGTAGTTGCCGTTGCGACAGCATGTATTCCTTTCTTGGAAAACGATGACTCCAACCGTGCCCTCATGGGTGCCAACATGCAGCGTCAGGCTGTGCCATTGATTGATCCAAAAGCCCCTTACGTGGGTACTGGTATGGAATACCAAGCAGCCCATGACTCAGGAGCTGCAGTCATTGCTCAACACGATGGTAAAGTTACTTATGCAGATGCAGACAAGGTAGAAGTTCGTCGGGAAGATGGAGCTCTTGATGTTTACCATATCCAAAAATTCCGTCGTTCAAACTCAGGTACGGCTTACAACCAACGTACCCTTGTAAAAGTTGGCGATGTCGTTGAAAAAGGCGACTTTATCGCTGACGGTCCATCGATGGAAAAAGGGGAAATGGCCCTTGGTCAAAACCCAATCGTCGCTTACATGACTTGGGAAGGGTATAACTTCGAGGATGCCGTTATCATGAGCGAACGCTTGGTGAAAGAAGATGTCTACACATCTGTTCACTTGGAAGAATTCGAATCAGAAACACGCGATACCAAGTTAGGCCCTGAAGAAATTACCCGTGAAATTCCAAACGTCGGGGAAGATGCTCTTCGTGACTTGGATGAAACAGGTATTATCCGTATTGGTGCTGAGGTTAAAGAAGGCGATATCCTTGTCGGTAAGGTAACACCGAAAGGTGAAAAAGACCTTTCTGCTGAAGAACGTCTCCTTCACGCTATCTTTGGGGATAAATCTCGTGAAGTGCGTGATACATCACTCCGTGTACCTCACGGTGGAGATGGAGTCGTTCGCGATGTTAAGATCTTTACCCGTGCAAACGGTGATGAATTACAATCGGGTGTCAACATGTTGGTTCGTGTTTACATCGCACAAAAACGTAAGATCCGCGTCGGAGATAAGATGGCCGGTCGTCACGGAAACAAAGGGGTTGTGTCTCGTATTGTTCCAGTTGAAGATATGCCTTACCTTCCAGACGGTACACCAGTTGATATCATGTTGAACCCTCTTGGGGTGCCATCACGTATGAATATCGGTCAGGTTATGGAACTTCACCTTGGTATGGCAGCTCGTAACTTGGGTATTCACATCGCAACACCAGTCTTTGATGGAGCAAGCTCAGAAGACCTCTGGGATACTGTGAAAGAAGCTGGTATGGATAGCGATGCTAAGACGATTCTTTACGATGGACGTACTGGTGAACCGTTTGACAACCGTGTCTCTGTCGGTGTCATGTACATGATCAAGCTTCACCACATGGTTGATGATAAACTCCATGCCCGTTCAGTCGGACCATACTCAATGGTTACCCAACAACCACTCGGAGGGAAAGCTCAGTTTGGTGGACAACGTTTCGGGGAAATGGAAGTGTGGGCCCTTGAGGCTTATGGTGCATCAAATGTCCTTCAAGAAATCTTGACTTACAAGTCAGATGATGTCAACGGACGTCTGAAAGCCTATGAAGCGATTACCAAAGGTAAACCAATTCCAAAACCAGGTGTACCAGAATCCTTCCGCGTTCTTGTCAAAGAATTGCAATCACTTGGTCTTGACATGCGTGTCTTGGACGAAGATGATCAAGAAGTGGAACTTCGTGACCTTGATGAAGGCGAAGATGATGATGTGATTCATGTGGATGACCTTGAAAAAGCACGTGAAAAAGCAGCAAAGGAAGCAAAAGCAGCCTTTGATGCCGAAGAATCAGAAAAATAATCAGTAAAAATGATTGTCCTGTGAGCAACCAATGCTTCTAGCAGGATGATTCGATAACAAGATACAGACACAAGGAGGTGGCAGAAAGTTTCCTTTCTTCCTCCACCTAAGCTGTATCCAAATAAAACAAGTATGAAAACAAGGAAAGGTAAGAAATAGTGGTTGATGTAAATCGTTTTAAAAGTATGCAAATCACCCTAGCTTCTCCAAGCAAGGTCCGTTCATGGTCTTATGGAGAGGTCAAGAAACCTGAAACAATCAACTACCGTACATTGAAACCAGAACGTGAAGGTCTCTTTGATGAAGTCATCTTTGGACCTACAAAAGACTGGGAATGTGCGTGTGGGAAATACAAACGAATCCGTTACAAAGGGATTGTTTGTGACCGCTGTGGGGTTGAAGTAACACGTGCGAAAGTTCGTCGTGAACGCATGGGGCACATTGAGTTGAAAGCACCTGTATCACACATCTGGTACTTCAAAGGAATCCCTTCTCGTATGGGACTGACCTTGGATATGAGCCCTCGTGCCCTTGAAGAAGTCATCTACTTCGCAGCTTATGTGGTGATCGATCCAAAAGATACTCCACTTGAGCACAAATCCATCATGACGGAACGTGAATACCGTGAACGCTTGCGTGAATACGGACCAGGTTCTTTTGTAGCTAAGATGGGTGCAGAAGCCATCCAAGACCTCTTGAAACAAGTGGATTTGGAAGCTGAAATTGCTCTCTTGAAAGAAGAATTGAAGACTGCAACTGGTCAAAAACGTGTGAAGGCTGTGCGTCGTTTGGATGTCTTGGACGCCTTCTACAAATCTGGCAACAAGCCAGAATGGATGGTCCTCAACATCCTTCCCGTTATTCCACCAGATCTTCGTCCGATGGTCCAATTGGATGGTGGCCGTTTTGCTGCCTCTGACTTGAATGACCTTTATCGCCGGGTAATTAACCGGAACAACCGTTTGGCTCGTTTGTTGGAATTGAATGCCCCAGGTATCATCGTGCAAAACGAAAAACGGATGCTCCAAGAAGCGGTTGACGCTTTGATCGACAACGGTCGTCGTGGTCGTCCAATCACAGGACCAGGTAGCCGTCCACTGAAATCATTGAGCCACATGCTCAAAGGGAAACAAGGACGCTTCCGTCAAAACTTGCTCGGTAAACGGGTGGACTTCTCAGGACGTTCCGTTATCGCCGTTGGTCCAACTCTGAAGATGTACCAATGTGGTGTGCCACGTGAAATGGCGATCGAGCTCTTCAAACCATTTGTCATGCGTGAAATCGTTGCGCGTGATATCGTACAAAACGTTAAAGCTGCAAAACGCTTGGTCGAACGTGGAGATGAACGTATCTGGGATATCTTGGAAGAAGTCATCAAAGAACACCCAGTTCTCTTGAACCGCGCACCGACCCTTCACCGTTTGGGGATCCAAGCCTTTGAACCTGTCTTGATTGACGGGAAAGCCCTTCGCTTGCACCCCCTTGTCTGTGAAGCCTACAATGCCGACTTCGATGGAGACCAAATGGCCATCCACGTACCGCTTTCAGAAGAAGCTCAAGCAGAAGCTCGTATCTTGATGTTGGCTGCTGAGCATATCTTGAACCCTAAAGATGGTAAACCAGTCGTTACGCCATCTCAGGATATGGTATTGGGGAACTACTACCTCACTATGGAAGAAGCTGGTCGTGAAGGTGAAGGAATGGTCTTTAAAGACCGTGATGAAGCCGTGATGGCTCTTCGCAATGGCTATGTTCACTTGCATACACGTGTCGGAATTGCGACGGATAGCTTGAACAAACCATGGACAGAAGCACAACAACACAAGATTCTCTTGACAACTGTTGGTAAGATTCTCTTTAACGATATCATGCCTGCAGAGCTTCCATACCTTCAAGAGCCTAATAATGCCAACTTGACAGAAGGTGTTCCAGCTAAGTACTTCTTGGAGCCTGGTCAAGATGTCAAATCAGCGATTGAGAAATTGGAATTAAACGTTCCATTCAAGAAGAAAAATCTTGGAAATATCATCGCCGAAATCTTCAAACGTTTCCGTACAACTGAAACGTCTGCTTTCTTGGACCGCTTGAAAGACTTAGGTTACCATCATTCAACCCTTGCTGGTTTGACAGTGGGGATTGCCGATATTCCGGTCGTTGAAGATAAGGCAGAAATCATTGAAGAATCTCACAAACGTGTGGAACAGATCACCAAACAATTCCGTCGTGGTTTGATCACAGATGACGAACGCTACAATGCTGTTACAGCTGAATGGCGTGCAGCCCGTGAGAAATTGGAAAAACGCTTGGTGGATAACCAAGATCCGAAGAACCCAATCGTTATGATGATGGATTCTGGAGCCCGTGGTAACATCTCAAACTTCTCGCAACTTGCCGGTATGCGTGGTTTGATGGCCGCTCCAAACGGACGGATCATGGAATTGCCAATCCTGTCAAACTTCCGCGAAGGTTTGTCAGTACTCGAAATGTTCTTCTCAACTCACGGTGCCCGTAAAGGGATGACCGATACGGCCCTTAAGACAGCCGACTCAGGTTACTTGACTCGTCGTTTGGTTGACGTGGCCCAAGACGTCATTATCCGTGAAGATGACTGTGGAACAGACCGTGGACTTGTGATCCGTGCCATTACTGATGGTAAGGAAATGATCGAGCCACTCGAAGAACGCTTGACAGGTCGTTATACTAAGAAATCTGTTAAACACCCTGAAACAGGTGCAGTCATCGTTGGGCCAGATACCTTGATCTCAGAAGACCTAGCACGTGAAATTGTTCATGCTGGTGTGGAAGAAGTCACTATCCGCTCTGTCTTTACATGTAACACCCGCCATGGGGTCTGCCGTCACTGTTATGGTATCAACTTGGCGACTGGTGATGCGGTTGAAGTGGGTGAAGCAGTCGGAACCATCGCTGCCCAATCTATCGGGGAACCTGGTACACAGTTGACCATGCGTACCTTCCACACGGGTGGGGTTGCCTCAAATACCGATATCACTCAAGGTCTTCCTCGTGTCCAAGAAATCTTTGAAGCCCGCAATCCAAAAGGGGAAGCGGTCATCACTGAGGTCAAAGGGGAAGTCACAGCCATCGAAGAAGATGCTTCTACACGGACCAAGAAAGTCTTTGTTAGCGGAGCAACTGGTGAGGGTGAATACGTTGTCCCTTACACTGCCCGCATGAAAGTCGAAGTAGGAGATCAAGTCTCTCGTGGTGCGGCTCTGACAGAAGGGTCTATCCAACCAAAACGTCTCCTTGCCGTTCGTGATGTCTTGTCAGTTGAAACATACCTCCTTGCGGAAGTACAAAAAGTATACCGTAGCCAAGGGGTAGAAATCGGCGACAAACACATCGAGGTAATGGTGCGTCAAATGATCCGTAAAGTACGTGTCATGGATCCAGGAGATACAGACCTTCTCATGGGTACTCTGATGGACATTACAGACTTTACAGATGCCAACAAGGACGTCCTTATTTCTGGTGGAGTTCCTGCGACAGCTCGTCCAGTCCTTATGGGAATTACCAAAGCCTCACTTGAAACCAACAGTTTCTTGTCTGCGGCTTCCTTCCAGGAAACAACTCGTGTTCTTACAGACGCAGCGATCCGTGGTAAGAAAGACCATCTCCTTGGACTTAAGGAAAATGTTATCATTGGTAAGATTATTCCTGCAGGTACAGGGATGGCTCGTTACCGTAACTTGGAACCACAAGCGATTAATGAAGTTGAAATTATCGAAGAAGTGCCAGTAACAGATGGAACAGTTGATGAAGTTCAAACAGCTGAAGTCGTAGAAAAATAAGAAAATAAGTCGGAACTACAAGTTCCGGCTTTTTTTGAAAAAATTATAAAAATTTATTATTTGAAAAATAATTGTATAATTATTGAATTATTTTTTTACCAAAAATATTAGCCCGGTAAAAGTCGTGCTGTAAATACTTACAATTAGTGATTATATGGATATGTATTCTAAACACCAAAATAATAAAATGACTAACTATTAGTAATTTCTTTATAAAACCCAAAATCGGTTTGACATTTAAAGTCATTGGCGGTAGAATGAAAAAAGATGTACACAATTTAAAAAAATGTTGAATTACATGCATGTCAACGGGAGAAGTTTATGGGAAAATTGAAAATTATGGTTGTGTTTGGGACGCGACCGGAGGCCATCAAGATGGCCCCTTTGGTGCTGGAGTTACAAAAACAAAAGGAGGTTATTGAGACCATCACAGTGGTCACTGCTCAGCACCGTCAAATGTTGGACCAGGTTTTAGAAACCTTTAACATCGTACCTGATTACGATTTGGATATTATGGGGAAAAGTCAGACCTTATTAGACATTACCTCTAAAATTCTGAATCAATTAGATCCAGTTATCAAAAAAGAAAAGCCGGATATGGTGCTCGTCCATGGAGATACGACTACTACCTTTGCGGCGAGTTTGGTTGCCTTTTACAATCAAGTCCGCATTGGTCACGTCGAAGCTGGTTTGAGAACCTTTGATAAATATTCTCCGTATCCAGAAGAGATGAACCGTCAAATGACGGATGATCTAGCGGATCTGTATTTTGCGCCGACTGGCGAAAGTAAGGCTAATCTCTTAAAAGAAAATCATCCGGAATCCTCTATTGTGGTGACAGGAAATACTGCTATTGATGCGCTGAAACTCACGGTTCAAGAGAACTATCATCACGAAGTACTGGATCAATTGGATCCAGCTAAAAAAGTCATCCTTGTCACCATGCATCGAAGAGAAAATCAAGGAGCTCCCATGAGAGCGGTCTTTGGAGCTCTGAGAGAAATGGTGGATCAAGAACCGAATATTGAAGTGGTTTACCCAGTGCATCTTAGTCCAGCGGTCCAAGAGGCGGCAAACGATCTATTAGGAGATCATGATCGGATCCATCTCATTGCACCTTTAGATGTGCTTGACTTCCACAACTTGGCTTCGAGAAGTTACTTTATCATGTCGGATTCAGGTGGGGTACAAGAAGAAGCACCATCATTGGGAAAACCGGTATTGGTATTGCGTGATACAACAGAACGCCCAGAAGGGGTCAAAGCAGGAACTTTGAAATTAGTTGGTACGGATCCTGCCGTCGTCAAATCCACGATGACGGAGCTCTTAACCAACGAACATCTTTATCTAGAAATGGCAAATGCCCGAAATCCTTATGGAGATGGAAGAGCTTCTGAGCGAATCGTGCAAGCTATTAAACATTACTTTGGCCAGGGAGATGCTGCCGAAGAATTTCATGAGGGAGAGAAAGAATAAATGAAAAAAACGGAAAAGTTAAGTAGATGGTTGCTAATTTTGATAGTTTTCGAAGTACTTCTTTTACTTTACTGCTTGTTTTTTGCAAGAGAGATTCTGATTGAAGAAGGATTGTTCTTTGTTTTAGGATTATTTGCTGCTATTGTTTTATCGGATTTATTGTTGACATGGACCATCCTGTTGTCATTTGCCCTAGGGATTGTCTTTTTGGTGGCGGGTGTTGTCTATATCCCATTTCATCAAGCCTTGCTTCTGCTCTTTAGTTTTCCAATCTTGATTGGAATTTTGACCCAAATTCGCTACCACCTCTTTAAAGAGATTGCAAAAGTGAAGGATCAAGAGCCAGAAGCTTACGCAGATTACCGCAACCGCATCGCTTCTTATGGTGGGGAAACCAATGATACGATTCAAGCCTTACTCATTCACTGGTCGCACGAGGAATTGTTCTTCCAATTGCAGCCGAGAGAATATAATCGGACCTTGAACCAAATCAACTATTTGTTAACGCATCATCTAAAGCCAAATGAAAGCTTGTATTATGTATCAGACGGTAATTTCTTGATCTTATCTTCTGATAGCGAGCGGGATCTGAAGGGCGATTATATGACAGTCTTAAAACCACAGTTGGAAGGACTGGTGTTCCAAGGCGAAGATGGGGTGCAAGCCATCCAATTTCAGTCCGGCTTTCTTGTAGTGGATCAATCCAATCGCACCAAATACCATCGCTATAAAGAAATGATTCGTTACTTAAAACGTCAACTTGAAACAGATATTATTGTGGAATATTAGGAGGAAAACATGTCTCTTACAAATATATTTTTTAATATAGCTGTAGGCATTAGTGTATTTTTTGCCTTGTGCTTTATTGTATTATTTGTAGCTTATACGGTGATTTACCGCCGTGTCAATAAAAACTTTAAGGCGGTGGACCATGATTAGTCAAATTGTGATGATTATTGCCTTGATTTCGATTTGGCTGTCCTTAGCCTGGGGCCTAGTAATCCTCTTTTCAGCCGTTCATTTTTGGTTTAAACACAGTGATTTTCGTGTCAATACGGATCCGCTTCCTTATTATCCAAAAGTGACGATCGTCGTACCTGCCCATAATGAGGATGTGGTTATTGCACAGACAGCCAAAGCGATCCTTGATATGAACTACCCACATGATCGTGTAGAATTACTACTGTTTGCGGATAATTGTTCCGATCGCACTTATGAAGAGTGTTTGGCGGTTAAAGCATTGCCAGAGTATGCAGGACGTGATTTGACCATTATCAATCGCAGTGGGACAGGTGGGAAAGCCGGTGTGTTAAATGACGCTTTGGCGATGGCGACTGGAGACTATATCTGCGTCTATGATGCAGATGCCATGCCTGAAAAGAATGCTCTTTATTTCCTTGTCAAAGAAGTCCTCAAAGATCCAGAACGTCATGTGGCTTCTTTCGGCCGTAATAAAACGCGGAATGCCAATCAAAACTTCTTGACCCGCTGTATCAACCAAGAGATTGTTGTCACCCAACGGGTCCACCATGTGGGCATGTGGCATCTCTTTAAGATTGGACGGATTCCAGGAACTAACTTCATTATTCAAACCGAATTTGTCAAGAGTATTGGAGGATGGAAAAACGGTGCCTTGACTGAGGATACGGATATTTCCTTCAAGATTATGCAAAGTGGGAAGTTGATTGCGCTAGCCTATAATTCAGAAGCTTTCCAACAAGAGCCAGAGACTCTGAAGAGTTACTATATGCAACGGAAACGTTGGGCCAAAGGGAATTATGAAGTGGTTCTTTCCAACTTCAAGCATTTATTTGGTAAGGGAAATTGGCGCGTGAAGTTAGAAGTGACCAACTATTCCTGTGTCTTCTTCTGGTTTAACGCGGCCATCGTCTTATCGGACTTGATCTTTTTTGCCAATATTCTGGCCATGTGTATCCATACAGTGGTGCCAGGTGTGCAAATTCCATTTGCCTTTGATTCTGAAAATATCTACATTGCGCAATTGATGTTGTTCAATTGGATCTTGATGATCGGGCTTTACCTGCTTCAGATTAATGTGGCTCTTGCCTCACAATTTGGTCAAGCCACTACCAAGCAAATTTGGTTGGCTTTGGCTGCCTATTTCACCTATTCTCAACTGTTTATCATTGTGTCGATTGATGCCATCTCTTCGATTGTGATGGATAAACTATTGCACCGGAAAGAAACCAAATGGGTTAAAACAAAACGATTCGCAGGATAGGAGAGATTATGAATACGAAAAAGATGAGATATGTATGGTTTCTAGTCATCCTTTGCATTTTCTGTTTGACCTTGTTTTTAGCGAGAACGAGAAGTAAAGTGGAGATGCGAAACCGAATTTATCGTCAGTGGAATGAGCATTTTGTTGTTTCAAAAGGGAAAGAATCCTATGTTCGAACCACCAATGATAGCAATCAAACGGTAGTGTTATCCGAAGCGCAAAGTTATGGAATGCTCATTACTGTTGCAGCTGCCGAAAAAGGACAAGCCCAACAAGCAGACTTTGACCGACTCTATCACTATTATCTAAATCATCGCTTAGAAGGTACCCAATTGATGTCTTGGAAACAAACCATCAGCAATGGGAAAGCAAAAGATGAGGATCATAACGCCACAGATGGAGACCTCTACATCGCCTATGCTCTTCTAAAAGCTGCTCAGCAATGGCCAAAGCAAGCTAAAGACTACCAGGCTCAAGCCAAAGCGATTTTAGAAGATATTCTCGCACACAACTACAATGAAGAAACTGGTGTGTTAACGGTGGGGAATTGGGCCAATCAGGATTCGGAGTTTTATCATTTGATGCGGACGTCTGATACACTGCCAGCGCAATTCCAGATCTTTTATGAAGTGACAAAAGATTCGAAGTGGTTGGATATCAAAGAAAAGATGTTGCAGCAACTCCAAACGATCAGCTCCCAAACCAAAACAGGTTTACTACCTGATTTCATCTGGGTAGATGAGCAAGGAACGCGCGTAGCGGATCCAAAGACGATTGAATCCAAGTATGATGGTGCTTACTCGTATAACGCTTGTCGCCTTCCATACAACCTTGTTCAAAGTAAGGACGCAACCAGTCAAAAATTGGTGAAAAAGATGCTTAACTTTTTCAAGAGTCAAAGAAACCTGTATGCAGGTTATGACTTGAAAGGAAAGGCCTTGAACAATCATCAGGCAGCAAGCTTTTTGGCACCGATTGTCTATGCCTCTGAACATGAAAAAGGCTATTTGAAGTTGGTGCAACAGAACAAGTATATCTTTACACAAGATCTACCTCTGAACAACTATTACGATGCAACCATGACAACCATGATTGCACTTGAATTGTTCTAAATACTTGAGAAAAGAGAGTTCCCAGGATGGTCTGTCCATTTTATTGGAACTCTCTTCTTTTGATTCTCGAAAAAAGGACCCAATAGCAATTAGGCAGTCTGTTTTTGAAAAATAATGGTGAAAATCGCCTGAAAAATCATGCTCTGAGCAGATAACTTTTATTCTCAAAGGATTTTCTATATAATAGAGGATACAAAGGATGGAAGAGTTTATGTATCGAGTGATTGAAATGTACGGGGACTGTGAACCCTGGTGGTTTTTAGAAGGTTGGGAAGAAGATATCGTGAGTAGTCGGAAGTTTGAAGACTATTACCAGGCTTTGAAATACTACAAGCAGAAGTGGTTGGAGTTAAATGAGCACTTTCCAAGTTATAAGAGTCGGAGTGACCTCATGACGATCTTTTGGGATACCAAGGAGCAAGAGTGGTGTGAGGACTGCAGTGAAGATGTGCAGTTTTTCCATTCGATTGTCCTCCTAGAAGACGAGCATAAGATCCCTAAAAGCAAGCTCCGCCCAGGCTACGAAAAGGAAAGAGGCAGTCGCAAACACCGTTCTTGTCAATATACACTCGATTCAAAAAAGGGGACGACCCTGTCATAAGAGAAATGCGGAAGATTTTTTAGAGCGATCTAGAAAGTCTTCTTTTTTTGTCTTCTTTTTCGAATAGTATAAGTGAGAGGAGGAACTATGGTTCAAGAAATTGCAAAAAAATTGATCCGCATGGGGAAAAAGGAAGAAGCTCAGGATCTTTACTTCATTCCTCGGAAGGAGGAGTACCAGGTTTTTATGAGGGTGGGAGACGAGAGGCGCTTTGTAAAGTCCTTCCCTTTTGAGGACATGACGGCTATGATTAGCCACTTTAAGTTCGTGGCAGGGATGAATGTGGGAGAAAAAAGGCGCAGCCAGCTAGGGTCGTGTGATTACCCATTAGAGGATGGAGTGGTCTCGATTCGCTTGTCAACGGTGGGGGATTATCGTGGTTATGAAAGCTTGGTCATTCGGCTCTTGCATGATGAGGAACGTGAATTGCGGTTTTGGTTTGACCAGCTGCCAGACTTGCAGAAGAAATTGGCTGGTCGTGGGCTTTATCTTTTTGCGGGCCCCGTTGGCTCGGGAAAGACCACTCTCATGCATGCTTTGGCGCAAGAGCGCTTTGCGGACCAGCAAGTCATGTCTATTGAAGATCCTGTCGAGATCAAGCAGGATAATATGCTTCAGCTTCAGCTGAATGACCAGATCGGCATGACCTATGACAACCTGATCAAACTCTCCTTGCGCCATCGGCCGGACCTTCTCATCATTGGGGAAATCCGAGATAAGGAAACAGCTCGTGCAGTCGTACGAGCTAGTTTGACAGGAGTCACCGTCTTCTCTACGATTCATGCGAAAAGCGTTCGAGGTGTTTATGAGAGGCTCTTAGAACTTGGAGTGAGTGAGGAAGAACTCAAGATTGTTTTACAAGGTATTTGCTACCAACGATTAATTGCAGGAGGAGGTGTGGTCGATTTTGCGACGGAAAACTACCAAGAGCACTCAGCCAGCCGCTGGAACCAACAAATGGATCTCTTGGCTCAATCGGGATATATCCAGCTGGCTCAGGCGCAAGCCGAAAAAATTATCTACCGCTAAACAAAAGCAAATCATCGAATTGTTTTTGAATCTTTATTCGAGTGGTTTTCATCTGTCTGAGATTGTCGATTTTCTGGATCGCTCTCACCTAGTGGAGAGTCGTTTGGTTTCCCAGATGCGAGAGGACCTCTCGAGGGGGCGGAGTTTTTCAGAAATGATGGCGGGGATCGGTTTTTCAGATGCGGTCACGACACAGCTGTCTCTCGCTGAGCTTCATGGCAATCTTGCATTGAGCTTGGAGAAAATCAGTGCTTACCTAGAAAACATGCGCAAGGTCAAGAAAAAGCTGATTGAGGTGAGCACCTATCCTCTCATCTTGCTTGGATTTTTAGTTCTGATTATGCTAGGCTTGCGCAATTACTTGCTTCCTCAAATGGATGCTCAAAATATTGGGACGCAATTGATCAGTTCCTTCCCGCAACTCTTTTTGGCCTTAGGAGCGGGACTGGTAACCTTCTTCTTACTCGGCTTTCTCTATTATCGAAAGTCAGGCAAGATCAAGGTTTTTAGAAGCTTGTCTCATCTGCCTTTCGGAAAAGGCATGATTCAAGCTTATTTGACAGCCTATTATGCCAGAGAATGGGGCAATCTGATTGGGCAAGGATTGGAATTGTCTCAGATTTTTTCCATGATGCAGGAGCAAAAATCCCAGCTTTTTCAAGAAATTGGAAGGGATTTAGCTCTTTCTTTAGATCGTGGCCAGTCCTTTTCAGAGACGGTCAGGGGGTATCCTTTTTTCAAAAAAGAATTGCCTCTTATGATTGAATATGGTGAAGTCAAATCAAAGCTCGGAAGTGAGCTAGAGATCTACGCTGAAAAAACATGGGAAGATTTCTTTCGTCGGGTTCACAAGGCTATGAATGTGATACAACCCTTGGTGTTTGTCTTTGTGGCTCTTGTGATTGTCTTACTTTACGCAGCCATGTTGCTGCCGATTTATCAAAATATGGAGGTTCATTTATGAAAAAATTAAAAACCTATAAGGTTAAAGCCTTTACACTGATTGAAATGTTGGTGGTCTTATTGATCATCAGTGTGCTCTTATTGCTCTTTGTGCCGAATTTGACCAAGCAAAAAGACTCCGTGAAAGAGACAGGAAATGCAGCGGTTGTGAAGGTGGTCGAAAGCCAGGCTGAATTGTACGAGCTCAATCATACCAATGACCAAGCTACTCTAGCAAAGCTGATTGCGGATGGAAATATTACCAACAAACAAGCAGAGTCCTACCGTGCCTATTATGCGAAAAATAGTGGAGAAACTCGTGCGGTTGCAGATTAAGGCCTTCACCTTGGTGGAGACTCTTCTGACCTTGATGATCGTCAGTTTTATCTATCTGGGCTTATCGGGATCGATCAAGACGAGCTTTCAGCAGGTGGAAGAAAAAGTATTTTTTGCAGAGTTTGAACACCTCTATCAAGAAAGCCAGAAAATAGCGCTGGCAAGGCAAACGGAATTGGATGTTGAAGTGACTGCAAGGAAGATTCAAACGCCTTACCAGACGGTGGAGATTCCTGATTCTGTCATTTTGCAAGATCCTAAAACTATTCGTTTAGACCGAGCAGGTGGCAATTCATCCCTGGCCAATGTTCACTTTCAGACACAGAGAGGAGTGGTGACCTATCAACTGTCGCTTGGAAATGGGAAAATTAAAAAAAGCATCCGTTCCCGCTAGTATTCTCATAGAATCCTTAGTTGCCTTGGGTTTATTTGCCATGATTACGACCTTATTGTTAGGGGAGATCCGGCGTTCGCGCAAGGAGCGACTAGCGGATTTCAAAGAGGTAGAGGTCTTATCTGTCGCTCAAATGGCGCTTCAGACAGGGCAAAATCATCTGGAGGCCAATGGTATTCAGGTTCAAGTCGAAAAAGATGCCGATCAGCTCACGGTCTATCATCAAGGGAAGGTGGTACTGCATGTGGAATAACGGAAAGGTCAATGCCTTTACCCTGCTCGAAGCCTTGGTCGCTCTCTTGGTGCTCAGTGGGGGTGTGTTGGTCTTTCAAGGCTTGACCAAGCTCCTGCATGCTGAATTGGACTACCAGGCGCATCAAAAGCAGGAAGAATGGGTACTTTTTCAGCAACAATTGCAGGTGGAATTGGATCGGAGCCATTTTGAAAAAGTAGCGGACAATCATATCTACTTGGTTCAGGATCAAAAACCAATTGCCATTGGTCAATCTAAAGGAGATGATATCCGAAAAACAGATGATAAGGGCAGGGGCTATCAGCCTATGATTTCAGGAGTTCGCTCTAGCCAAATTTGGCAGGAGGGAGAGTTGATTCATCTGCGTTTGAATTTTGAAGAAGGTCTAGAAAGGGAGTATGTCTACCATGTGGTACCAGCGATGCAAAATGAAAAAAGTTAAGGCTGGTGTCTTGCTCTACGCCCTCTTGATGGCAGCGATTTTTAGTCTCTTGCTTCAGTTTTACCTGCACCGTCAGGTTGCGGAGAGACGGATCTTAAAGACGAGTCAAGATCGCCTTCGGGCCTATGCTTTGGTGCAATTGGCTCTTGAAAAGAGAAAGAGTGATGAGAAGACATCAGAGATTCATTTAAAGTCTGGAACAGTTCAGCTAAAGAAGGATACTGGTTTTCTTCATGCTCAGGCTAAGATGGATGGCGAAAGCTATGAGTTTGTCCTTCCTGTAAGGGAAGAAAAGGAAAGCAAGAAGAGTCAAAAAGAAAAGAAGAAGACGCAGAAAGATAAGGAGAAGGCAGGGAGCGAAAAGCCTTCTGAAGAGACGCCAAAAGAGGCCAAGGAGCCATCAGAAAATAGCGAAAAAGACTAATTTTTGGTATGATAGGGTGCGGAGGAAATCATGAATTTCGAAAAAATTGAACAAGCCTATACCTATCTATTAGAAAACACTCAAAGTATTCAAAATGAATTGTCGACCAACTTTTATGACGCCTTGATTGAACAGAATGCCATGTATTTGGATGGCAAGACGGATCTAGACATTGTTAAAAACAATAGCAAAAAATTAAAAGAACTAGATTTAAGTAAGGAAGAATGGCGCAGAGCCTACCAATTCCTTTTTATGAAAGCTGCTCAGACAGAGCCTTTACAAGCGAATCACCAGTTCACACCAGATGCGATTGGTTTTATCATTACATTTTTGATCGATCAGTTGGCTAAAAGCGACCAACTAGATGTCTTAGAAGTGGGAAGTGGAACCGGAAATCTCGCTGAGACCATTGTCAACAATAGCCGCCTCACGATTGATTACTTAGGATTGGAAGTGGATGATCTCTTGATTGACCTATCTGCTAGTATCGCAGATGTGATGGAATCCAGTGTTGTCTTTGCACAAGGCGATGCGGTTCGCCCACAAGTGTTGAAAGAAAGTGACTTGATCGTTAGCGACTTACCGATTGGCTATTATCCAGATGATGCGATTGCACAGCGCTATCAGGTGGCGAGCTCCGAAGGCCATACCTATGCCCATCACCTCATGATGGAACAGGCTCTGAAATATCTGAAACCTCAAGGAGTTGCCATCTTTTTAGCTCCAAATAATCTCTTGACAAGCCCTCAGAGTGATCTGTTGAAAGCTTGGCTAACAGACAAAGCCCAAATCCTTGCCATGCTGACCTTGCCAGAATCTCTCTTTTCAAATCCAGCCTATGCTAAGACGATTTTCGTCCTACGAAAACAAGAAGAAGAGTCTGTTCAGCCCTTTGTCTATCCGTTTACCGATCTCCAGGATCATGACCAGGTGGTTCACTTTATGGAAAGTTTCCAAAACTGGTTAAAGGATAGTGAAATTTGATCAAAGATCTGATATAATAGAGGAAGTGAAAACGCTTAATGAGGTGAATATATGTCGAAAACAATTTCTATTAATGCAGGAAGCTCTAGTTTGAAATGGCAATTGTACCAAATGCCAGAGGAAACTGTTCTTGCAAAAGGATTGATTGAACGGATCGGTTTGAAGGATTCTATTTCAACAGTTAAATTTGATGGACGCTCTGAAAAACAAGTATTAGATATCCAGGACCATACACAAGCTGTAAAAATTTTGTTGGATGATTTGATTCGCTTTGATATTATCAAATCCTACGATGAGATTACAGGTGTGGGCCACCGCGTCGTTGCTGGTGGAGAATACTTCAAGGATTCTGCTTTGGTAGATGACGAAGTCCTTCGAAAAGTAGAAGAATTGTCTTTGTTAGCACCTCTTCATAATCCTGCAAATGCAGCTGGAATTCGTGCCTTTAGAGAGATTTGTCCAAATATTACCAGTGTTGTGGTATTTGATACTTCTTTCCATACAACCATGCCGGAAAAAGCTTATCGTTACCCTCTTCCAACTAAATATTACACAGAAAATAAGGTTCGTAAATATGGCGCTCATGGAACCAGTCATCAGTATGTAGCTGGTGAAGCTGCTAAACTTCTTGGAAAACCATTAGAAGAATTGAAATTGATCACCTGCCACGTTGGAAATGGTGTATCTGTTACAGCGGTTGACAAGGGAATCTCTGTCGATACCTCAATGGGCTTCACCCCTCTAGGTGGTGTCATGATGGGAACCCGTACAGGGGATCTTGATCCAGCGATTATTCCTTACTTGATGGAACATACAGAGGATTTCAGTAAGCCTGAAGATATTAGCCGCATCCTCAATCGTGAATCAGGTCTTCTGGGTGTTTCTGAATCTTCTAGCGACATGCGGGATATCCATACAGCGATGCACAATGGAGACGAAAAAGCTAAATTGGCTTACGATATCTTTATCGATCGTTTGCAAAAATACATCGGTCAATACTTGGCTGTTTTGAATGGTGCAGATGCCATCATCTTTACAGCAGGAATCGGTGAAAATGCAGTAAACGTTCGTTCTTCTATTATCAATGGAATCAGCTGGTTTGGCTGCAAGGTCGACCCTGAAAAGAACGTCTTTGGAGTTGTCGGAGATATTTCCACAGATGATTCCCGTGTGAAGGTATTGGTGATTCCAACTGATGAAGAGTTGGTGATTGCGCGTGACGTTGAACGTTTCAAAAATCAGTAAACTGAAATAAAGAGAGAAGGCTGAAGGCGAAAGTCCCAGTCTTCTTATTTTATACAAGAAAGAGGTTGTCCATTGAAAAATATACAGTCTTTTGTTCGAAAGCACCCATTATGTAAGAATGCCCTCTGGCTCCTTCTTTTTGTGCCCTTATTCTTCCTCTCACAATTTCCCCTCATCACTATGGTTTATTCCTTTCAAGAAGGAATGGATGCAAGGTGGATCACTATCCTCACTCTCATGGTGACAGTGGCAGTGCTCTTTGTTTTTTATAAGGTCATCAAGATGAGCCCTCTGGAGAACTTAGATGTTCGGGTCATTACCTGGCCGGCTTTGGGGAGAAATTTTCTTTTTCTTCTCTTGTTGATGGCTAATAATCTGCTCGCCTATCCCTTGTTGAAACAAGAGGCAGGTGGTACAACAGCAAACCAAGCGGCTCTGAATGAGCTGCAATCTCATGCTCCTTTTCTTGCTATGGGAATGGTCGTGATCCTTGTCGCTCCGATTCTAGAAGAGCTACTTTGTCGGGCCATCATCCCTCGTTTGATCTTTCGAGGAGCAGAACCGATCGGTTACTTAGCCGGTGCTCTCTTTTTTACTTATTTGCATGGACCGAGCGCCTTGGGGGAATGGGTAGCCTACGGAGGTATGTCTTTGATCTTAACTTGGGTGGCTTATCGCTACCAGCGGATCGAGTACAGCATTTGCCTTCATATGACCTTGAATGCGCTAGCTTATTATTATCCGGTGGTCATACTCCTTTGTTTATTGCCGGTATCGAGAGTTTTCTTCCATGATAAATTATGATAAAATGGTAGGTACCAATGAGTTTTGATGCAGAACCTTCTTACAGAAGGTCAGAAAAAATCAGAAATCCGTATGGAGAGTAGACTCAGAGGTTTAGAACACTTGTTCTAGCCTCTTTTATTCGCAATCATGCTGTAGGAAGGGAACCAAAGGAGAACGAAAATGATTGATAAAAAATGGCTGAGTGGGCAAGGGACCCTTCTTTGTGGGATCTTAAATGTCACTCCGGATTCATTTTCTGATGGCGGTAAATATACGAGTGTGGATACAGCCTTGCAGCAGGCGAGAAAACTGATCCAAGAAGGGGCTCGGGTCCTCGATATCGGAGGAGAATCAACCAGACCAGGAAGTCATTATGTGGAGATCCAAGAAGAGATTGACCGCGTGGTTCCAGTAATTAAAGCCATTCGGAAAGAAAGTGATGTCTTGATTTCAGTGGATACCTGGAAGTCCCAGGTGGCAGCGGCGGCGCTCGAAGCTGGAGCTGATATTGTCAACGATATTACTGGTTTTCTTGGAGATCCTAAGATGGCTGCTGTGGTTGCGGAGCATGAAGCGAGCGCAGTTCTCATGTTTAATCCAGTGATGGCAAGACCGCATCATCCAAGTTCCACTATCTTTCCACGTTTTGGTTTTGAACCAGTCTTTTCAGAGCAAGAGCTTCAACAGATGGATCAAGAACCGATTCAAGACGTGATGTGGACCTTCTTTGACCGCTCGCTTGAGGTAGCGAAAGCAGCCGGTGTCCAGATGGATCGTATTATGTTGGATCCTGGGATCGGATTTGGGTTGACCAAGCGCGAGAACTTACTCTTATTGCAAGAGCTAGAGACGATTCACCAAAAGGGCTATCCGATCTTTCTAGGGGTCTCCCGCAAACGTTTTGTGGTCAACATTATTGAGGAAGCTGGATTTGAGACAGATCCTGCAACGGAGACTGGTTTTTGGAATCGGGACCTGGCTTCGAGCCATTTGACCAGTATTGCAGCCAGTCAAGGAGTCGAAGTGGTGCGGGTGCATGATATTCCCCTTCACAAGATGGCAGCCAGTCTGGGCCAAGCTATTTTCCAAGCCCAAGAGGCAGCAGATACCAATTTAAAACAATACAAGTAAATGAAGACAAAAGAACATCAGTTGGATCTTCGTTGGCTAGAAGCCTATCGTTCTCAAGATCCACATTTCGGTTTGGAGCGCATGGAAGCTCTCTTGGCTTTGAGAGGAAATCCTCACCTAGACTGTCGGGTCATTCATGTTGCGGGGACCAATGGCAAAGGATCTACCATTGCTACCTTGTCCCAACTCTTGAGGCAGGCAGGTTTACGGGTTGGAGTCTTTACCTCTCCTTATCTGATCCATTACAATGACCAAATCACCATTAATGGCGAATCCATTTCGGATCGAGACCTGCAAACCTACCTGGATAGTTACCAGCAGCTCCTGAAAGCTGAACAATCAAGGGCCATCTTTCAAGGGTTGACGGAATTTGAAGTGATGACGGCCATCGCCTATGATTATTTTGCTCATGAGGAGCTGGAATATGTGATTATGGAAGTCGGTATGGGGGGACGACTAGACAGTACCAATGTCTGTCAGCCTGTTCTGACTGCGATTACTTCGATTGGCTTGGATCATGTTGCCCTTCTTGGGCCAGATCTGGCTTCCATCGCCCGTGAAAAGGCTGGTATCATTAAGCTAGGAATTCCTCTGGTTCTAGGGAAATTAGAAGCAGAAGCCAGCCAAGTCATTGAAGGCATTGCGATTCAGAAGCAGGCACCGATAACAGCCTATGACAGAGATTACCAAGTTGAGCTAGAAGCCTCTTGTCTATCGGGCCAATCCTTTTCTTATCACAGTTCCAAAAGAGAAAAAGCCTCCTATCAAGTAGCGCTTTTAGGACATCACCAGGCCAGAAATGCAGCTCTTGCGATCAGTATCTGTGATGTACTTTTTGAAAGAGAAGGGCGTGAACTCTTGTCAAGAGAGTTAGTGGATGAGGCCTTGCATCAAGTCGTCTGGCCTGGCCGGATGGAAGTGGTATCGCAAAATCCCATGATCTTGCTAGATGGGGCCCATAACCCCCATGCCGTTGCGCCCTTGATCGCAAGTCTTCGGGAACTGTTCCCAAGTCAAAAAAAGACCATTCTTTTTACCTGCATCCGGACCAAAGCCTTAGAAGAGATGCTCATTCAGTGGCAGGAACTGGAAAATAGTCGCTTGATCCTCACGAGCTTTGAAGATCCAAGAGCCTATTCTCAAGAAGAGATAAGAGCTGCTGCGAAAAACCATCAGCTTGAGGAAGTCAACTGGCAAGAGTTTCTACAAAACTGGCAAGCTGAAGGCGATGAGCTCCTCATTGTAACGGGGTCGCTCTACTTCCTTAGCCAGGTACGACCTTATTTATTAAAAACAGAAAAATCCAACTAGGAGATGATATGGATACAAAGAAAATTGAAGAAGCAGTGAAAATGATCATCGAGGCAGTCGGTGAAGATGAGAACCGTGAGGGACTTCAGGAAACGCCGACCCGCATTGCCAAGATGTACCAAGAAATCTTTGCAGGACTAGGGCAGACAGCAGAAGAGCACCTGTCTAAATCATTTGAAATCATTGATAACAATATGGTGGTCGAGAAGGATATCTTCTTCCATTCCATGTGTGAGCATCACTTTTTGCCATTTTATGGAAAAGTGCACATTGCCTACATTCCAAATGGCCGTGTTGCTGGGCTTTCAAAACTGGCTCGTACGGTCGAAGTTTACGCTAAAAAACCACAGATTCAGGAACGTTTGACGGTAGAAATCGCAGATGCCTTGATGGAATATCTTGGAGCGCAAGGTGCCCTTGTCTGGGTAGAAGCAGAGCATATGTGTATGAACATGCGTGGTGTCCGTAAACCTGGGACTGCAACAGTGACAACTGCTGCACGTGGACTGCTTGCGACAGATAAAGACTTGAAAAATGAAGCCTATAAACTCATGGGCCACTAATGGCCGGCTATAAGAGGTGAAGAGAGTGGATCAATTACGGATCAAGGACTTAGAGATATACGCCTATCATGGTGTTTTTCCGGCAGAAAAAGAATTGGGACAACGCTTTGTCCTAGACCTATGGGTGGATTATGAAATGACCCGTGCTGCCCGCACAGGAGATTTGGATGCTTCGATCCATTACGGGATCTTGGCGGAACAGTTGACCGAGTGGATGCAGGCAGAAAAGATCGATCTGATTGAAACGGTTGCCTTTCAATTGGTGCAAAAGATTTTCGAAAGCTATGCCTTTGTAGAAAAAGTTCGTCTGGAGTTGAAAAAACCTTGGGCTCCTGTTCCCTTGCCACTCGAGACTTGTTCGGTGACAATCGAACGAGAGAAAAAACGAGCCTTTATTGGGCTTGGGACCAATATGGGAGATAAACAACTGCAACTAGAGACGGCGCTAGAAAAAATCAAGGGTCGAGGCATTCATCTTCTTCAAACATCCACAAGGATTGAAACAGAACCTTGGGGAGGAGTGGAGCAAGACACCTTTTTGAATCAAGTGGCAGAGGTTGAAACCTGGATGACCCCAGAGGATTTACTAGAAACCTTACTTGCCATTGAGCAAGAAATGGGACGTGTTCGTGAGGTCAAGTGGGGGCCACGTGTGATTGATCTAGATCTGCTCTACATGGAGGACACCATTTGTTACAGTCCGAGCTTGATCTTACCGCATCCTTATGTGGCAGAACGTGCCTTTGTCCTAGAATCTTTGAATGAAATTGCTCCTCATTTTGTGGACCCTGTTCAAAGAAAGCCCATTCGCCAATTATGGGAGGCTGTCAAATAGTTTCTCTTCTTTGCATTATAAAAAAACAATCCCTCGAGCAGGGATTGTTTTTGTTTGTCTTAATTTATTTACGATACAAGCGATCGTATTGGTAGACAGGGTCCATAGTGACGTTGATACCGAGCTTGCGAAGGACATTCTTGTCTTCGTCTGTTAGCATCACGGTTGAGTGGGCTTCACTGCCTTTCAACTTGCCTAATTCTTGCATAGCAAGCTTAGCGTCTTCATTGGTCATAGCTGTAATGGCCAGGGCAATGAGGATTTCGTTCGAGTGAAGACGAGGATTGCGGCTACCCAAATGATTGATCTTCAAGCCTTGGATAGGTTGGACGTATTCTGGCTCGATTAATTTGGTTTCTTTATCAATATGCGCCAATTTCTTGATCGCATTGATTAAGAGGGCTGCGGTTGGGCCAAAGAGATCGGAGGTTTTTCCGGTTACCATCTCGCCGTTTGGCAATTCAAGGGCCAAGGCTGGCTCCCCTGTTTCTTCTTCTTTTTGGCGGGCAAGCACGGTCACTTTCCGATCATTTGGAGTAATCCCCAAATCATTCATCAAGAGCTCGATCTTCTTGACAGCTCCTTCACCGACACGCTCTGCTTTGACATCTAAGATGGTTTGGTAGTAGCGACGGATAATTTCTTGTTGGGAAGCTTCAATCGCAGCGTCATTGTCCACAATGGCAAAGCCAACCATGTTGACGCCCATGTCTGTTGGAGAAGCATAAGGTGAGGTTCCTAGGATGCGTTCCAACATGCGCTTCAAGACAGGGAAGATTTCAATATCGCGGTTGTAGTTGACCGTTGTTTCCCCGTAGGTTTGGAGGTGGAAGGGATCGATCATATTGACATCGTCTAGATCGGCAGTCGCTGCTTCATAAGCCAAGTTGACTGGGTGGTGCAAAGGAAGATTCCAAACTGGGAAGGTTTCAAACTTAGCATAACCAGATTTGATCCCATTTAATTGGTCATGGTACATATTGGACATACAAGTTGCGAGCTTACCAGAACCAGGTCCAGGAGCTGTCACAACGACCAAATTGCGGCTAGTCTTGATGTAGTCATTTTTCCCCATCCCCTCAGGAGAGATGATATGGTCCATATCGGTCGGATAGCCCTTGATCGGATAGTGGAGATAAGAGGCGATCCCGCTCTTATCCAGTTGCTTGCGAAAGGCGTCTGCTGCAGCTTGTCCAGCATATTGGGTGATCACGACAGAGCCCACAAAGATCCCTAATTCATTGAATTTGTCGATCAAACGTAGCACTTCTTGGTCATAAGAAATTCCTAGGTCTCCACGGGCTTTTGAGTGCTCAATGTTGTTGGCGTTGATGGCAATGACAATTTCCACCTGGTCACGCAATTCTTGGAGCAGCTTGATCTTATTGTCTGGTTCGTATCCAGGGAGGACACGAGCAGCGTGGAAGTCTTCTAACATCTTACCACCAAATTCAAGGTAGAGCTTGCCATCGAATTGATTGATCCGCTCAATAATGTGGTCACGTTGCAAGTTCAAATACTTTTCAGAACTAAAAGCTTGTTTTTTCATGTAAAACTCCTGTATATAAGGGAAGGGTTTGCCACACGAATCCAAGGATGAGTGTTCCGTTCCCTACATTTCATTCTTTCATATTATATCAGAAAACAGATGGAAGATAAAATATTCTAAGATACTTTCCTAAGGGGAGTGTGGATGCCAAAGGGCTTAATGGTGACTCACGCTGGAAAGTTTCAAAGAGAACCTTGTTTTCCCTCTAAAAAAGCCCCTTACGGGGCTTCAGATCGATGTTGCTTAATAGTGTTTGATCAAATCAACTGTAGAGCGATCCAATTTCTTAACCAATGCTTGTAAGAAGGCTTGCGCTTGCAAGAAATCATCCATGGCATAGAGGGTTTGGTGAGAGTGAATGTAACGGGCACAGACACCGATGGTGGTAGATGGCACTCCACCATTCTTCAAGTGTGCGGCACCGGCGTCGGTTCCACCCTTACCACAGTAATATTGGAATTTGATGCCCACTTCTTCAGCAGTAGTGAGCAAGAAATCTTTCATATTTGGTAGCATGATGTGACCTGGATCATAGAAGCGAAGCAGTGTTCCTTCCCCAATCGCACCTTGGTCTCCAAAGACATCGGCCGCTGGCGAACAGTCTACAGCAAGGAAGATTTCAGGATCAAATTTAGTGGTTGAAGTGTGGGCACCACGAAGTCCTACTTCTTCTTGAACGTTAGCCCCTACATAGAGTTCGTTGTTTAAAGCTTGTCCAGAAAGGCTCTTAGCCAATTCGCTGACCATCAAGACGCCGTAGCGGTTATCCCATGCTTTGGAGATGACGTTTTTACCATTAGCAGTGAGAATCGCAGAGCTGTCTGGCACCAAGGTATCTCCAGGACGAACCCCATAGCTTTCAGCTTCGGCTTTAGAGCTAAAGCCTGCATCAAAGACGATGTCACTAATGGCAAGTACGGTTGGTCCACCTGTTCCACGTGTCAAATGAGGAGGAACAGATCCTGAAATAGCAGGGTATTCACGTCCGTCACGTGTAAAGAGTTTGAAGCGTTGGCTGCTGACGACCATCGGGTTCCAACCTCCGATTGGGACAACACGGAAAGTTCCGTCAGCTTTGATTTCGCTGATCATAAAACCAACTTCGTCCATGTGGGCAGCTACTAAGATACGAGGAGCATCGGCAGCTGTTGGGTGTTTGACACCAAAGATCCCACCGAGACCATCTGTTACGATTTCGTCCACATGAGGGGTCAATTGTTGGCGTAAATAATCCCGTACAGGAGCTTCATGACCTGAAATAGCAGGGATTTCAGTTACTTCTTTGATTTTAGAAAATAAATCAGTCATAGGTTACCTTCTTTCTGATGCTATTTTATCACTTTTTCTACAAGGATGGTAGCGTTATTATGGAAATCAGTCTCTAAAAGCGGAGGGAGAGATCCAGCCTAGACCGTTGTCCCTCTGCTTATTTTGTGTTACAATAGGCACTATGAAAGCTAAAAAAATTATTTTGTCTAGTCTGGCTGTAGCAAGTGCAGGAGCCCTTGTGGCCGGTGTTTATAAAATTGCCAAAGATCAAAAGCGTCTTCGTACCCAAGAAGAGTTGGTAGCAGAAGTACGGGAGCAAATGGAAGACATGGGGATGATTGCGACCCTGTATGTGGAACTCTACGAGTCTAGTGAAGAGCGCTTAGTAGGAGGCGTCATTTTTGAAGATGAGCGCCATTACCGCTTTGTCTATGAGGACGGTCTCTTGCATTACGAAGAGGAAAAACTATGATCACACCGAGTTCTCTAGAAGAAATTGCTTCCTATGTAGAGCAAGATGGCAAGAAAGTGTTTGTCTTTTCAGCAGATTGGTGTGGGGATTGTCGTTATCTCAAGCCTTTTTTGCCGGAGATTGAGGCTGAAAATCCCGAATTTACCTTTATCTTGATTGACCGAGATGCCTATATGGATCTGGCGAAAGTCTGGGATGTTTATGGGATCCCAAGTTTGGTGGTTCTGGAAAAGGATAAGGAAATCGGTCGGTTTGTCAATCGGGATCGGAAAACCAAAGCGCAGATTACAGCATTCTTAGCAGGATTAAAATAGGAGAAAATCATGATTGTAACATACAACAAAGAACAAGTCGGCGATGTATTGATGCTGACCTTGAAAAATAGTGGGGAAGCTAAGCTCGCGGTGGAGAGAAAAGGAAAAGTGGCTCGCGTTTACCGTGAGGACAACCAAGAAACCGTTGCCTGGAATATCTTTGATGCCTCATCTTTCTTCGCCATCGAAGGCAAAGGCCAAGTCTTTTTGACAGATGAGCAAGTAGCTCGTTTGAATCAAGAATTGGAAAGAGAAGGCTTCGCAGAACGTTTGGTCAACGATCGGGAACCAAAATTTGTGGTGGGAGAAATCCTTGAAATGGTGGCCCATCCAGATAGTGACCACTTGAATATCTGCCAGGTAGCAGTTGGACCAGATAAGACAGTTCAGATCGTAGCAGGAGCTCCAAATGCGCGGGTGGGTCTAAAGACCATTGTTGCTCTTCCAGGTGCCATGATGCCGGATGGTAGCTTGATTTTCCCAGGGGCTCTTCGTGGAGAAAAAAGCTATGGCATGATGTGCAGTCCGCGTGAATTGCACTTGCCAAATGCTCCTCAAAAACGAGGCATTATTGAATTGGATGATGCAGAAGTAGCAGGGACACCTTTTGATCCTGCTCGTCACTGGCACGAATAAAGAGAAGAATCTAGGATGTTTTGGATCCTAGATTTTTTTGATTTTGGTTTGTCACCTCCATTTTTTGAAATTTTTTCGAATAAATAGATAGGAGGTAAATGATGTATAATAAAGTTATTTTAATCGGTCGCCTGGTGGCGGCCCCAGAATTGCATAAAACCAGCACAGACAAATCCGTTGCTCGAGTGACCGTTGCGGTCAATCGTCGCTACAAGGATCAAAACGGGGAGCGAGAGACTGATTTTGTCAATGTGGTTGTCTGGGGGAAATTGGCTGAAACCATGGCTAGTTATGCCAGTAAAGGGAGCTTGATCTCTTTGGATGGAGAGATTCGGACGCGCCGCTACGAGAAAAATGGCGTCATGCAGTATGTGACAGAGGTCCTCTGCCAAAGTTTTCAGTTGCTAGAGAGCCGCGCTCAGCGAGCGATGCGTGAAAATGGTGGAACGGGAGATTTAGCCGATATCATCTTAGAAGAGGAAGATCTTCCCTTTTAGGATCAAAAAAGAAAGCTGGTTCGTTTATAGACCAGCTTTTTTGATATTTGCTAGGGATTTCATTCGGGAACGACTCATTTAAAAATAAATCCAAAATATGCATCTGTACAATAAAAGCCAGCACTTTTCTTGAAAAAGTAGTAAAATAAAGTAATATATATTCAAAATTTTCAGAAAAGGAACGGAGTTTGAAGGGGAAAGAAGAAAGAAAAGAACTGTTAAAATGGCTGATAAAACGGGTTCTACTGGTGATTCCAGTGACCTGCATCCTCTTGTGGATCTATGCCGTTTGTCAAACCAGTAGCATCAAGGATCAGACCAAGATCGGTGTCACCTATATGACCATGAACAATGAGTTCTATAAAAGTATTCATTCGGAAATAAGTCGAATTGCCGATGAGAAAGAGGCTCTTGTCTATGTCCGAGATCCAGAATTGGACGAAAAAAGGCAGAGCCAGCAGATCGATGATTTTTGCGCTCAAAAGGTAAATGTGATTGTGATTAATCCGGTCAAAGGAGATAGTCAGCCCATTTTAAGGGCTCTTAAAAAAGCTAGAAAACAAGGAATTAAGATCATTGCAGTTGATACCCAGATCAAGCATTTTAAGCCGGATGCCAGCATTGTCTCCGACAACTACCAAGCAGGAGTCTTGATTGCAAAAGAGCTGATGAAACGCTCTTCAAATGCTCGGATCCTTCTCTTGGAGCATAAGGGGACTGTTTCAGCAGATACGCGGATTCAGGGATTTAAGGATACCATCAAAGGACATGGGTCATATGAGATTATCTCGGAACTAGAAACCAAGGGTCAGACGGAGATCGCTATGCCAGCTGTCCGTAAGTTCTTGCAGTCAGAGGAGGATGTCGATACTCTAGTCTCCTTGAATGACCGTTCAGCTATAGGAGCTTTAGCAGCGATCAAGGAGCAAGGAATCACCCATCCCATTGCGATCTATGGGATTGATGGCTCACCAGATATGAAAGCCTTGCTGCACTCGACAGATGATGTTGTAGGAACCGTTGCCCAGTCTCCGTTGAAGATGGGAGACCGCGTGATGGAGGTCATCCAAGATATGGCGGCTGGAAAGAGCTACCAAAAAGAGATAACCATTCCGGTTCAAATGATGACAAAGGAAAACATCGATCAATTTGATGTAAATGGGTGGCAGTGATGAGAAAATTTAGAGGTGTGAGGTACAGTTTGGCCATCCTGATGGTCGTGAACTTTATCGCTGTTATGCTCAACAGTATCATCTATCTTCAAGCAACTAACTATATCATTGCTCAACGACAAGCTCCCTTATTATTGGAGCGTTTGGAGCGCATTCCTTTTGCGCCTTCGACAACTTTTTGGTTGTCTGCGCTCTTATTTGCTGGGATTGCCTTGATCTCCATGAGTCGTTACCGGTCTCAAACGAGTCGATGGTCCATTTTTGATAAGTGGAACATTCTGGAGATCCTCCTGATGTTGCTCTTGATGTGGGTCCAAAATGTAGCTTATAACGGGCTTATTCTATTAGTTTTTGCGGATATCTTCTATGGTTCCAAAGAGTTGAATACCAAGCGAGACCGCAAGTATTGGTTTGCGTTTATCCTAGTGAGTTTCTTGATGCTTCTTGTGACCAACTCAGACGTCTTTTCGCTTTTCTTTCCGATACCTTCTCTGGATGTCTATATTCATTTTTATCCTGTCTCCATTCGGATTCTGGCCTTTTTCTTAAAGAATTCCCTCTATGCCTTGAATCTGGTGCTCTTCATTATTTCGCTTTTGTTCTATATTATGAATGTTCTTGCGGAAAACCACGAAGTGGAAGAAGAGTTGGCCATGGTTTCGAAGGTGAATACGGAATTGAACAACTATATGGCCTTGTCTGAGAAGATTGCAGAGGATCGAGAGCGCAAGCGGATTGCTCGGGAGATTCACGATACCTTGGGACACGCGCTAACAGGGATCTCGGCAGGTTTAGATGCTGTCGGAGTCTTGATTGATATCGATCCCAATCGGGCAAAAGAGCAGGTAAAAAGCGTATCAGAAGTGGTTCGTGAAGGGATCCAGGATGTGAGGGGCTCTCTCAACCGCCTCCGTCCAGGTGCCCTTGAGGGACGAACCCTCAAAGATGCTTTGGAAAAGATGATCCGCGAGTACCAGACACTTTCCAACTTGCAGGTTGATTTACATTATGAATGGGTCGATGTTGATATGGACGTCATGATTGAAGATACGATCTTTCGTGTGATCCAAGAGTCTATGACCAATGCGGTTCGCCACGGTCATGCCAGTCAGATGAGCCTTCATTTTTTTGAGGATGAAGAAGATTACCTGATCGAGTTGCAGGACAATGGGGTTGGGTTTGAAACCTTGACTTATGGCTATGGACTCAAACAGATGATGGAGCGTATTTCCATCCTAGGAGGACAGCTTCAATTTGAAAGCCGCGATGGCTTTTTCACGCGCGTCAGTTTACCGAAATATAAAGAAGGGAGATAAGAGATGGTAATAAAAGTAATGGTGGCAGATGACCAGGCCTTGATTCGAGAATCTCTGAAAATTATTTTGTCAGCCCACCCCGATATCGAAGTGGTGGCCACAGTGGAAGACGGCAATCACGTCCTGTCTAGCATTCCCCAAACCCATCCTGACCTAATCTTGATGGATATCCGGATGCCAGGGATGGATGGGGTTTTGGCGACAAAAGAAGTCAAAGAGCACTATCCGGATATCAAAATTATTATTTTAACGACCTTTGATGATGATGAATTTATCTATAGTGCACTCAAGTATGGTGCTTCAGGTTATCTTTTAAAGGGAGCCTCGACAGAGGAACTCTATGAAGCGATTAAGGTGGTGTATCAAGGCGGAGCCATGATCAACCCGAATATCGCTAGTAAAGTCTTTCAAATTTTCTCACAAATGGCCAAAACCAACTTCTCTATTGCTGTAGATGAGGACAATGTCAAGGATTTGAGCACGACGGAATGGCGCATTATCCAAGAAGTCGGCTATGGGGAGTCCAATAAAGAAATTGCGGCCAAACTCTTCTTGTCAGAAGGAACCGTGCGCAATTACTTATCAACGATTTTGGCGAAATTAAACCTACGAGATCGAACGCAATTAGCGATCTGGTCAGTCCAAACAGGAGTGACGAGACGTGATTTTTCTAAAGGAAATACAGAATGAAATTGAAGCGAAAGCATCTTTGTTGGGGGATTGGTCTCCTTGTTGTGCTCTGTGCGAGCGCGAGTTTCTATTGGTGGAAACAGCAACCGACCGTACTCCATATCGGCGTTTATGCAGGTTCTAGCTGGGATGTGCCGACCAGTCAACGTTCCCATGCCTTGGATCGTGCGATTCAAAAATTTGAAAAATCCCATCCCCACGTCCGTGTAGAGTATGAAAACGGGATTCCGCAGTCGGATTATTCAGACTGGCTCTCCGAAAAGATTGTTTCAGGAAAGACGCCGGATGTGTTTATGGTCTCTGAGCAAGATCTTTCTTTATTAGCAGCGCGGGGCGTATTAGAAAAGTTAAACGGCTATATGGATCGAAAAGATCAAGCTGCCTTTTACCCCGTTGCCTTTGAATCCGGTGTCTATCAGGGGCAAACCTATGCCTTACCTTATGAAAGCAATCCGATTTTGATGTGTGTCAACAAAGATCTCTTGGATAAAGAAGGCATCGCGGTTCCCAAAGAAGGTTGGTCCCTTGAAGAGTTCTATACGATTTGCAAGAAACTAACCAAAGATACCAATGGGGATGGGCAACTGGACCAATTTGGGAGTACAGAATACACCTGGAAAGAAGCCTTGGCGGCAAATGGAGGTCATCTTTTCCAAGGAGGCATGCTCAAGTTGACAGCTCCAGAAGTGAAAGAGTCTTTGACTTTTCTGCAAAAATTGGAAGATCTAAATAAAAATTACAAGGTGAGCTCTAAAGATTTTGACCAGGGGAAAGTCGCTTTCTATCCTATGACCTTGGCCCAATATCGGACCTATAAACCTTATCCCTACCACGTTTCTAAATATTCAAACTTCACCTGGACCTGTATCCCGATGCCGGCTAAATCAAAAACGACCAAGGCAACCTTGGTCACGACGACTTCTTTTGCTATGTCGGCTCGAAGTTCTCATTCCAAGTTGGCTTGGGAATTGATGCAACTCTTGACAGAGGATCCAGAAATCCAACAAACTCTCTTTGCCCAATCCCAAGGGATCTCTGTCATGCCACAGGTAGTCAAGAGTCGCTCTAGTAAAGACCTTTTGCAGGTGGATGATTTTGGAACAGATTCCCTGACCAATCAGACCTTGAACCGCATCATGGAACAAGCTGTTGAAAGTAGTCCTAAAAATGTCTCAAAAGAGGTGCTAGAAAAGCTAGACTACTTGATCGGCAATGCCTTGCGCGATCAGGATGTCGAGAACCGCTTGCCTCAAATTCAGAGGGAGATTGAAAGTAGTCTACAGGTAGGAGTTTAGAGTAAAATAAGATGGCATTTTGTCAAGTGACAGATGTCATTTTTTTATTGCTAAATGTCATATTAGGAATGTGACATTTGACAATGTAAAAACGCTTTCAAATACTCTACAATAGAGTCAAATAAAGGAGGCGTAGAAAAATGAAATACCTCGTTTTGGTCAGTCATGGCGGACTGGCAGAAGGTCTAAAAACATCACTAGCCATGTTTGCTGGTGACAAGTTGGATCAGGTCATCGCAGTTGGACTCAAAGAAGGAAAATCGGTCGATGACTTCGCAGTTGATTTCAGAGAGAGCATTTCAGGATTGACAGCTGATGATTCTGTTTTGGTCTTGGCAGATATCGTAGGTGGTAGTCCATTAACCACTGCAGCCACGGTTCTAGAAGAAGCTGGAAAGCTCGATGGAGCCTTGATCCTTGGTGGGATGAACCTCACCATGGCCTTGACGGCAGTTGTGATGAAGGATGTGTTGGATGGAGACGATTTGTCAGCTACCATCTTATCAGAAGCACGATCTGCACTACAGCCTTTTGAAGTTTCAGCCACTGGTGCTGAAGAAGATGATGATGATATTTAATAGGGAGGTACCTTATGGTAGTAACATTTGTACGGATTGATGACCGCATGATTCACGGTCAGACAGTCACACGCTGGGCAAAGGAAAAACCATGTGATGGTTTGATTGCCGTAAACGATGCAGCGGCATCAAACAAGGTTTTGATCCAAGCATACAAAGGAGCATCAGACAAGAAAACCTTTGTATGGACAAAGGAAGCCTTTAAGGAAAAATCAGCAAAAGTAACAGAATCAGATAGTCGTTACTTCTTGATCACCAAAAATCCAATCGATATGAAGGAAATTTTGGTCGACCAAGGGTTTGTCCCAGGTGATGTTAAAGAAATCATCGTAGGCCCTGCCAATGATCGTCCTGGAGCTGTAAAATTGGGAAATAACCAATCCATCACTCAGGAAGAAGCAGAAGCCTTCCAAGCCATTCAAGCAGCAGGCTACAAGGTGAAATTCCAGTTGTTGCCAGATGTTTCCATCGGGTATTGGGATGATTTCAAATCAAAATTTGGTTTTTAAAACTAACAGTCCTATCTGTTAGGTAAATAAATTTACAAACAAAAGGAGCGTTTGTTATGACAATTTCATGGATTCAAGCAATCTTGCTTGGTATTTTCGCCAGCTTGTCTTCAATGCCTGGTATGGGAGGTTCCAGTATCGGGAACTATACACTCGGTCGTCCTTTGATCGGTGGGTTGATTTCAGGTTTAATTCTTGGAGATGTGACAACTGGTATTATGGTCGGGGTTGCCCTTCAAGTCGTTTATATCGCCTTGGTAACACCTGGTGGTACCGTATCTGCCGATGTGCGTGCCATCTCTTACATCGGTGTTCCTCTTGCTATCTTGTTTGTGCATGCCAACAACATCACAGATGAAGCTGGAATCGCCGCAGCTGCAGCTCCAATTGGTGCAGCCGTTGGGACAATCGGTACAGTTCTTTTCTACGGTACCGCTACTATGAACTTGGTATGGCAACACATTGGTTGGAAAGCCGTTGAAGAAGGAAACTTCAAAAAACTCTACGCAGTTGACTGGGTTTACCCTTGGATCTCTCACTTCCTCTTCTCTTTCCTTCCAACAATGATTATCACCAAATACGGTGAAAACATGGTTGATTTGATGAAACAATACCTTCCTATGGATGGTTACTGGATGAAAGCCCTCTTTACAGTCGGTGCTCTTCTTCCATGTGTCGGTATTGCCATCTTGTTGAAACAAATTGTTACAGAAGCAACTGACTTCATTCCATTCTTTGTTGGATTTACCTTGGCAAAATCTCTCGGATTGAACTTGGTATCCAGTGCCGTTGTTTCATTAATCTTTGCAGTAATCTACTATGAACTTGAAGTGATCAAATCGATGAAAGCTGCTCCAGCCGGAGTGGTGGACCTAGACGATGATGAGGAGGATATTTAAAATGGCTGATAGAAAGAAAATTTCAAAGAAAACATTAGCAAAAGCATTCCATCATTGGTATTATGGTCATTTGACTTGTTTCTCTCAAGAACATATGCAAACCTTCGGGTACTTGACTTCTATGCTTCCAATCGTAGAAGAAATGTATGACACAAAAGAAGAACAAAAGGATGCTATGCAAACCTATACGGCCTTCTTCAACACTGAACCACAACTTGGATCTCTTGTTGTAGGGATCACAGCTGGTTTGGAAGAAGCGCGTGCAAACGGAGATGCAGTAGATGGCGAAACCATCAACGGTATGCGTGCCGGTTTGATGGGACCAATCGCTGGTATTGGTGACTCATTGGTCGTTGGTACCTTGATTCCAGTTCTCTTAGGGATTGCCCTTGGTCTTTCTAAAGGTGGTAACGTCGCTGGTGCTCTCTTCTACATCGTCGTATGGAACCTCTTAGTCTACTTTGGTATGCGCTTTGCCTTCTTCAAAGGTTACCAATTAGGGGATAAAGCCGTTGAATTCCTTGTAGGACCAAAAGGACAAGCTCTTCGTAAAGCGATCAGCGTTGTCGGTGGTATGGTTATCGGTGCCGTAGCAGCTACTTGGGTATCTGTTACAACAGCCCTTCAATTCAAGAATTCTGAAGGAAAAGTCTTCTTGAACATCCAAGAAAAGATCGATGGTGTTTATCCAGGTCTCTTGACAGCAGCCTTCATCACTCTTTGCTGGTGGTTGATGTCTAAGAAAAAAATTTCACCAAACAAAGTTATGTTACTTCTCGTTGTAGTGGCTTTGATCGGTGTTGCCCTTGGTATCTTCGACCCACATCTTAAATACTAAGGTCAAGAAAAACGAATTTGCTAGTAGGAGTTTTTGAGAATGAAGTGAATGGACCTCCTTTACTTGCACTTCATTCTCAATTTTTATCAGGAGGAATCCCATGGTTACAAAACAAGAACTTGTCAATGGATATGAAACAGAAATCAACTACCAACGCCACATGCTTGAAAACCTTGGTCGTTGGTTCAGCTTACTCTTTATCATTGCCAGTATTGGTGTGGTATTGATCTATCTCTTTCACAAAAGTTTCCTTCCACTCTTGATCCTCGGGATTTTACTAGCCTTGGTTGGAATTTTAGGCATGATTGTTTTTGGATATGGCATCTACCGCGGGCGGATCAATCTTCAAAAAGTGATCGATGATTTCAATCAAAAATTGACAATTTTAAATTGATATTTTAGAAACATCTCATTTATTTTTGAGGTGTTTTTTTCTTGACTATTTCTGACCAAGTGATACAATAGAAACATAAGTTAGCACTTACGTATAGAGAGTGCTAAAAACACGTATGGAGGAATGAACATGTTAAAACCATTAGGAGACCGTGTGGTCTTAAAAGTAGAAGAAAAAGAACAGACTGTTGGAGGTTTTGTCCTCGCAGGTGCGAGCAAGGCCGATACAAAAACAGCTGAAGTAGTGGCCGTTGGTGAAGGTGTGCGTACCCTAAGTGGCGAACTCATCGCTCCAGCTGTAAAAGCAGGAGACCACGTTTTGGTTGAAAGCCATGCAGGAATTGAAGTGAAAGATGGGGAAGAAACCTACACCATCGTTGGAACAGCAAACATTCTTGCAATTGTAGAGTAAGAGAAGAAAGAGGTAAGAGAAATGGCAAAAGATATTAAATTTTCATCTGATGCACGTTCTGCAATGGTCCGTGGTGTCGATGTCTTAGCAGATACAGTGAAAGTTACGTTGGGCCCTAAAGGACGCAATGTGGTTCTTGAAAAATCATTTGGTTCACCCTTGATCACAAATGATGGGGTGACCATCGCAAAAGAAATTGAATTGGAAGACCATTTTGAAAATATGGGTGCTAAATTGGTGTCAGAAGTGGCTTCTAAGACCAATGATATCGCAGGTGACGGTACAACGACCGCAACTGTTTTGACTCAAGCCATCGTCCGTGAAGGGATCAAAAACGTTACTGCAGGTGCTAACCCAATTGGCATCCGCCGTGGGATCGAGACCGCTGTTGCAACAGCAGTAGAAGCTTTGAAAAACAATGCGATCCCAGTATCAAGCAAGGAAGCCATTGCTCAAGTAGCTGCTGTGTCTTCTCGTTCTGAAAAAGTCGGTGAGTACATCTCTGAAGCCATGGAAAAAGTTGGTAAAGATGGGGTCATCACGATTGAAGAGTCTCGTGGAATGGAAACAGAACTGGAAGTCGTTGAAGGCATGCAGTTTGACCGTGGTTACCTCTCACAATACATGGTCACTGATAATGAAAAGATGGTGGCAGACCTTGAAAATCCATACATTTTGATCACTGACAAGAAGATTTCAAATATCCAAGAAATCTTGCCATTGTTGGAAAGCATTCTTCAAAGCAACCGTCCACTCTTGATCATCGCAGATGATGTCGATGGCGAAGCTCTTCCAACACTTGTCTTGAACAAGATCCGTGGTACCTTTAATGTCGTAGCTGTCAAGGCACCAGGATTTGGTGATCGCCGCAAAGCCATGCTAGAAGACATTGCCATCTTGACAGGTGGTACAGTCATTACAGACGATCTTGGTTTGGAATTGAAAGATGCAACCATTGAAGCGCTTGGTCAAGCAGCTAAAGTGTCAGTTGATAAAGACAGTACCGTCATTGTCGAAGGTTCTGGTAACCCAGAAGCGATCGCTAACCGTGTGGCTGTTATCAAGTCACAAATCGAAACTACAACCTCTGAATTTGACCGTGAAAAATTACAAGAACGTTTGGCCAAATTGTCTGGAGGTGTTGCCGTAATCAAGGTTGGTGCTGCAACAGAAACAGAATTGAAAGAAATGAAACTTCGTATCGAAGATGCCCTAAATGCGACTCGCGCAGCCGTTGAAGAAGGGATCGTTGCCGGAGGTGGTACAGCCCTTGTCAATGTCATCTCTGCAGTCGCAGCCCTTGAATTAGAAGGGGATGAAGCGACCGGACGCAATATCGTTCTTCGTGCTTTGGAAGAGCCAGTGCGCCAAATTGCCCACAATGCCGGTTACGAAGGATCTATTGTGATTGATCGCTTGAAAAATGCCGAAGTCGGAACAGGTTTCAATGCTGCAACAGGTGAATGGGTGAATATGATTGATGCAGGAATCATCGACCCAGTTAAAGTGAGCCGTTCAGCCCTTCAAAACGCCGCTTCCGTAGCGAGTCTGATCTTGACGACCGAAGCAGTCGTAGCCAACAAACCAGAACCAGCAGCCCCAGCAGGACCAGGAATGGATCCAAGCATGATGGGTGGGATGATGTAACCTGATACCAATGATTGGTGCTAAAGCACCGAATCATTGGACGGTAGCCGCTATGTTGCGGCCTACCTAATCATCTTACTAGCTCAAAGGGAGGAAAATATCGTTCCTCCCTTTTCACGTCGTAAGTCCTTGGTCAATTGGTTAGGCGTATTTATAGTTTACGGCAAGCACCATGGTGCCTTGCCGAAGTGTCTTACTAAGAAAATAAAGAAGGCGTTATAGGCCTTCTTTATTTTCTGTCGTAACTGTTACACGATTGAGGCTATACCTCTCATCGTTGGATAGTAGCCACTATGTTGCGGCCTGGCTAATCGTCTTACTAGCTCAAAGGGAGGAAAGTATCGTTCCTCCCTTTTCACGTCGTAACTGTTACACGATTGAGGTTTTGCCTTTAATCATTTGACGCCAGTCGCTATTGTGCAGTCTGGCTAATCGTCTTACTAGCTCAAAGGGAGGAAAATATCGTTCCTCCTTTTTTATCGTGCTTTGGGATTTTCATTTGTTATGGAATAATATTTTTATTTTAAATTTTGTAACAGAAATGATAAATACTAATTAAAGAGGACTTGCGTAGATGCTTGGGAATCAAGCGTTTGTGATGTTTTCAGGCGGAGGAATATTTGCCAACAAATTGCAATACAAATTAACTGATTTTGTAATAATTCTAGTGTATACTAGTAAGAGTAGATCACAGGTCTACAATTGTTGCAAGGGGAGAACTTCCCACATACATGTCTATTGACAATAAAACTTGATCGTAATATCGCTGTTAGTAAAATGAGAGTTTGAACATAGCATAGATTTTATCGACCTTTTTCATATTAAAAAATATTTTTCAAATTCCCCTTGCGCAAGCTCTTCCGGATTCCTCCGGGAGAGTTTTTTTGTTAAGGATAAAAGGTAGAAGGGCTATTAAGTCTCTTTTGAAAGAGTGGCTCAGCAGGCATCATTTATGGTAAAATAGAACATATTCGTAGAGGGGAAGGAGTGAGGACTTTGTTGAAGATTTTTGTGTTAGAAGATGAATGGATCCAACAATCGCGTATCGAAGCGGTCTTGCAGGATCTCATCCGTCAAAAATCCTTGCAATGCAAAGCGCCAGAAGTGTTTGGAAAGTCAAGCCAGTTGCTGGATGCTATCACAGAGAGAGGCACCCATCACCTATTCTTTTTAGATATCGAGATTAAAGGTGAGGAGAAAAAGGGGCTGGAGATCGCAAAAGAGATTCGTAAGAAAGATCCCCATGCGACCATTGTCTTTGTCACCACTCACTCTGAATTCATGCCCATTACCTTTCAGTACAAAGTAGCTGCCTTAGATTTTATCGATAAAACGCTGGGTGAGGAAGAGTTCAAAGAGAGAATCAGCTCAGCCATCGACTATACCTTGGAGCAAGCTGGGACCACGATTGCGCAAGATGCCTTTACGTTTGAGAGTGCGATGGCGCGTGTACAAGTTCCTTTTAATAAGATTTTGTATGTTGAAACGTCTCCAACCATTCACAAGGTCATTTTACACACCCAGGAAGAGCGCTTGGAATTTTACGCTAGTATTGCCGATATCGAAAAAGCAGATCCCCGCTTATATCGGTGCCACCGCTCCTTTGTGGTGAATCCGCAAAATATTACGAAGATTGATAAAGAAGCCAAGAAAGCTTTTTTTGAAAATGGGGACAATTGCTTGATCTCACGGACCAAGTACAGAGGCTTACTGGAAGCTTTGAAAAAATAGAAGGGAGAAAGAATTGCTGTTAGATATTCTAATGTCTTACCTAAAGTTCTTCGTCAGCATGCTGATCTATCGTCATATCAGTAGACAAGAGTTCACCTTGCGCTGGCTCTTTTTGTGCCCCTTCTTCTTTGCAGTCGTCTTTACCCTTGTGCCACCAGTAGGCTTTTTTGGCTATTTCTTAGTATTTATTGCCTATAGTTTCTATCGAAATCGTAAAATACGACACCTTTTGAATATTTTTTACGGGCTCTACCCGGTTGTCATGGAGAGTCTCATTGGGCGCCTCCTAGCCTTTTATGTCTTTCCAATGCTAGGGATCGTACTTGTTCATGAGGCATCTGTCAGTTGGTATGATGCTCTACTTGAATTGCTGGTCTTTCCTGTCTATTTAGGGCTTACTAAATTGTTAAAACTAGATTTTACGGATTTAAAAGTAGGGTTTCAACGGCAGTATTTTAATCGTTTCTTACTCCCAATGGATCTTTCTATGTTTGTGTATTTAGTCAGTGTTGTAGGTCTGGTGGTTTTTGAGGATGCTATTCCGCATGCAGATGCTTTACGGGAACAGTTAAATAGTATTTATTTGATCTTATTTTTTATGATGCTCTTGTATTTCAATGCAGTGTCCAAAGAACGATTGAAACAAGAGATTCTAGAGCAAAAAGATAGGCAACTGCAGGAGTTAGCCACCTATAGTCAACACGTCGAAATGCTCTATGGGGAGATTCGTGCCTTTCGTCATGATTACCTGAATATTTTAACCAGTCTCAAGTTAAGTATTGAGCATGAAGATCTCAATGCGATCAGGGAAGTCTATGAGAATGTTCTTCGAGAGAGTGGCCAACAATTTTACGATAGCAAGTTTGATATTGCCAAACTCAGTCACATCGAAAATCCAGCTGTAAAAAGTGTTCTGTCCGCAAAATTGTTGGAAGCTCAAAATAAAGGGATTGGGATCTCTGTCGAGATCGATGAACCTGTTCGTGATCTATTCATCGAGGTTTTAGATTTCATCACCTTCTTATCCATCCTTTGTGACAATGCTATTGAAGCGAGTCTTGAATCAGATGACCCACAGCTGACTCTTGTCATGCTTCAGGAGGGAAACTCCCTCACCTTAATAGTTGAAAATAGTACAAAAGCTGAAAAAATAGATCTGGCGAGAATTTTTGAAAAGGACTACTCAAGTAAAGGAGATGGCCGCGGTCTTGGCTTGTACAAGATCCAACAATTACTGGAAAAATATCCCAAAACGACAGTGTCTACCAAGAGTTCAAACTACCGATTTACTCAGAGCTTGACCTTTTGGAAGGAATAATAGAAGAGAGAGTGGGACAGAAATCGGTCATTCGTTAGAATTCGATTTCGTCGTCCCAC
>NZ_JAJCHF010000012.1:0-69066 GCF_020554365.1 Streptococcus sp. 210928-DFI.4.42 | reverse complement strand
CCTAACTTTGTTTGATAGAAAATCCTAAACTTTTTCATAATAATCTCCCTATAAGGGCCACCAAAATCGGTGGCCTTTTCTCTATGTACTTTAGCGAACGGTAGTGAGCTTAGGTACATTGATGCAGTTTGAGCGAAGCGAAAACTACGTTCCTTAATGCTCAGCGAACAGTAGTGAACTTAGGTACATTGACGCAGTTTAAGCAGAGCGGAAACTACATCCTTTAAAAAGAAAAAGTTATTATAAATAAAAACACAGCTTATTTGTGATACTAGCTAATACATTTTATCAGCCTTAAGACCGATTCTCATACACAGCGCCTTTTCTTAAGTTTTCTTTAAGCAAACCGCCTTATAATAAAACCATCAAATAAAGACCTCCTAACTTTGTTTGATAGAAAATCCTAAACTTTTTCATAATAATCTCCCTATAAGAGCCACCAAAACCGGTGGCTTTTCTATATCTCTTAATGAGGTGAACTCAGAGAGTTCAACCGAATTTAGAGATATTGATGCAGTTCGAACGACAGTGAGAACTACGATCCTTAATTTTAGTGAGTCAAGTCCAATCGGGACGCAGACGAACTTAGGTACATTGATGCAGTTTGAGCGGAGCGAGAACTACGGTCCTTATTACCTTTACGAGCATCAGTTTGCTTAGGTACGTTGACGCAGTTGGAACGACAGTGAGAACTACGATTCTTCTCTTTCATTTGTAGAAATACTCCAATTTAGCCTCAATCTATGTTATAATGAATAGAATTTTTGTCAGAGGAGGATTTATGAAAAAAACACATTCTATATTATTCGTCCCGAGCATCATTATGCTTGGGATTGTTTTACGAACACCATTTACTACACTTCCGACGGTCTTGTCTGACATCGCAGCTGGTTTGGGGGTTGATGTAAGCTCTCTGGGACTATTGACTAGCTTGCCACTTCTCACCTTTGCCATTTTCTCACCTTTTGCGATTCAGTTTGCTCAAAAATTAGGAATTGAACGCCTCTTCTTTCTTGTTTTGATCGCAATGACGATCGGATCTGCCATTCGGATTATCAATCTTCCCTTTCTCTATCTGGGAACCATCTTAATTGGAGCAAGTATTGCCTTTCTCAATGTTCTGCTTCCAAGCTTGATTCAGGCCAATCGGCCTAAGCAACTCGGTGTGCTAACAACTCTCTACATCACCTCTATGGGGATGTCCACAGCGATCGCCTCTTCTGTAGCGGTTCCTATTACCAAAGCCACTTCTTGGCAAGGTCTAGTGACTCTTTTGACTGCCTTGTGCGCTCTTGCTTTGGTCATCTGGATTCCTAACCTTCGCTACAACCACCGTCTCAAAAAGGCTGCTACTGCTGAAGCTAGTAACAAATGGTATACCAATAAATATGTCTGGGCTATCATGATTTTCGGAGGATTGCAGTCACTACTTTTCTATACAAGTATGACTTGGCTTCCGACCATGGCTGTTCAAGCTGGCCTTTCAAAGGTTGAATCTGGACTACTTGCCTCCGTGTTCACCTTGATCAGTCTCCCATTCTCCTTGACGATCCCAAGTTTAACGACACGGTTGTCCGATCGCAATCGACGCTTGATGCTTGCTATTGTTGTTGGAGTAGGGATTCTGGGAGTAGCCATGCTCTTAATCCCGACCAGCAACTTCTTCTACTGGCTCGTCATCAATGCCCTGATAGGAAGTTCCGTTAGTTCGCTCTTTCCTTACCTCATGGTCGCTTTCTCCATGAAATCCAGTACACCTGAAAAGACAGCTCAACTTTCTGGTCTTGCCCAAACAGGAGGCTACGTCTTTGCTGCTTTTGGTCCCATCCTCTTCGGCTACAGCAAATCTCTCTTCCACTCTTGGAGACCAGCTATCCTCATGCTACTGGTCTTAACCATTATCATGGCGATTGCTCTTTATCAGGTGGAAAAAGTCGATCATATTTTATAACCATCGTCCGGCTGGAAGATTCATCTTCCGGCTTTTTTTGTGCATACAAAAAAAGAACTAGGAGCTAGTCCTAGTTCGAAGTTTTATTATCCGTTAAATGAGATATGTACGTGGTCGTTGTGGTTTGCTGTATCTCCACCACGGTCTGGCATTTGGTTCCATGTATTAGCTGGTCCGTAAATGTTATTTACTGGCATGTAGAATTGTTGTTTCCAAATAATATATGAGATACCTGCACGGTCCATGTTATCAATTGCATACTGTGCAACTTGATCTCCAAGCTCTGAATTTGTTGGAACCATCACGTCTACTGCAAGCCCTTTACCATGGTCTTCTGGATCCCCTTCACGATATCCTCCGATATTGGTGATACCGAATTTCGCTGCAATTTCTTGACGGAAAGCTTCCGCTTGAGGTTGAAGATTTGGATCAGTTGGAATAGTATTTCCGCTTGTTGGAGTCGATGCTACTGGTTGCACTTCAGGTGCTGCAGCAGTTTCTACTGCTGGTTGTGCTGCTGGAGCTTCTTCTGCTACTGGAGCAGATTGAGGAGCAGCTGGAGCTTCAGGAGTTGCTGGAGCTTCAGGAGCAGCAGCTGGGGCTGCTTCTTGATTTTGTACTTCAACATTGACAGCTGGAGCACCGTAGTTTGGTGTTTCTGGAACAGCTGGTTGTGCTGGTGTTTCTGCTACTGGTACTTCAACTACAGGAGCTTCCGCTGGGGCTTCTTGAGTTTCCGCTGCTGGAGCTACTGGAACAGCTTTGTTATCTTCGTTTACTGGTTTAGACAAATCGTTGACAGCGACTGTTTGGTCATCAACTGTCACTTGGTTTGTTGTCAAGTCAGCACTTGCAACGGTTGCATCTGTCGCACCTGCTTGAGGAGTTTGGATTTCAACTGAAGTTACTTCTTTTTGATCATTTACTGTTGTTTTCAATACAGTACCTGGGTAGATCAAATCCATGTTGCTGATGTTGTTTAAGTTTGCCAACACATGAACATCGATTCCAAGCGCTTCTGCGATCGAACTCAATGTATCACCATATTTGATGGTATAAGTTTGTTGGTTTTCACCGCTTTGTTGGATATCATGTTTGATTTCATCTACTGAGCGAGCTACCCAATCTTCAAGTGTTTCTGCAGTGGCTTTTGTAAATGGAATCACTGCAAGAGCTACTGTTGAAGCGATCAAGGCTTTCGTATTAACTTTTAATTTCATCTTTTATCCTCTTTTTTCTTTGTTTTTTTGCTCAAGATTTTCTTGGACAAATTAACTACTATACTATCTTATCACAATTTAAAAATAATAAAAGGCCTTTTTGGCTATTTAACAAAACTGTATTTTTCTTGTAACATTTCGTCTTTCTTGTCACATTGTTACAAACTAGTAACATAAAAATAGGGTAGCGGAAGAAGAGTGAGAGGGTGCAAAAAAACCTCATCTAGGAATGGTTTCTTGATGAGGTTCTTGTCTTTTTTAAGTAATTGAGGCCGGGCTAAGTACTGTGTGAAAAACGCAAACTGTAATAGTACTAACTTCAAAGGCACAGTAGCTGATTGGATTTTTCTCTCGCTTTAAGAGCTCGGAAAAATCCTAATCAGCCTTGTGGGGCAGGACAACGAAGCATTCTATACAACAGTGCTTCTGTCCTGCTCCCTATTTTCACTTTGCTTTTTTACGGCTTTGTATCTTATTTTACCTTCATGATTCTGACGAGGTTGGCGCGTTCGGCTTCTTCGAGTTTCATTTCGATATAATAGATGGTCTCTTTGAGGTCTGGGATAGTCGCATACTCCAGTCCATTTACTCGACGGCGGGTTTTCTCAATTTCGTCTGCCATGAGTTGGCAACTTTTTTCAATTTCCGCTAATTTGAGCAAATCTGGGAGGAGATCTCCCATTTCTTGAATGGTGCTGTCCATTTGACTGTTGGAGGCTAGGTAGCTATAAACCACGTCCCCTTCATCCTCTCCGTATGGATTATCGATACGGGCATGGAGCTTGGGTACGCGCACACTCATGACATTTTCTTCTTCAATATGCAGCATCACTTCTCGCGTAGGTACAGCAAAGATTTCTTCCACCATGAGGTCGCTCTCTAGTGACTTAGCCATCACGAAATCTTGCATATTGTCCACCAGCGCCGCCTCTACCTTTTGGCGCAGGCGATTATTCTCACGTACAGCTTCAATAAAGCGGCGCATGAGTTCATCCCGCTTGTCCTTGAGCAACTTGTGACCCCGGGTTGCTGTCTTGAGGCGCTCTTTGAGAATATTAAGCTCCATCCGAGTTGGTTTTACATTTAATCGTGCCATAGGCTAGTCCTCTTTGTTTAGCAGATACTTGTCAATCATCTCATCCTTGATCCGTTTGAGCTCTGTTCGTGGAAGGATGGATAAGAGTTCCCAACCGAGATCCAAACTTTCCTCAATCGTCCGATTGGTGGTAAAGCCTTGGTTGATGTATTCTTGCTCAAAGCGGTCCGTAAATTTGACATAAAGCTTGTCGGTATCTGACAAGGCAGACTCCCCAAGCACTACAGCCAGTTCTTTGGCTTGTTTTCCTTGGGCGTAAGCCGCAAAGAGCTGGTTCATGGTCGCCGCATGGTCTTCCCGAGTCTTACCTTCACCAGAACCCTTGTCCTTCAAACGAGAAAGGGAAGGAAGGACATTGATCGGTGGGCGGTAACCACTATTGTAGAGATCGCGGGATAAGATAATCTGACCTTCTGTGATGTAGCCTGTCAAGTCAGGGATGGGGTGGGTGATGTCATCTTCTGGCATGGATAGGATCGGAATTTGGGTCACCGATCCCTTTTTCCCAACCAAACGTCCTGCACGTTCGTAGAGGGTCGACAAGTTGGTATAGAGGTAACCTGGATAGCCCCGACGTCCTGGAACCTCCCGACGGGCAGCGGAGACTTCCCGAAGGGCCTCACAGTAGTTGGTCATGTCGGTCATAATGACCAAGACGTGCATGTCTTTTTCATAGGCCAAATATTCTGCCGCGGTCAAGGCGATCCGAGGAGTCGCAATCCGCTCGATAGCTGGGTCGTTGGCTAGGTTGATAAAGAGGACAGAGCGGTCAATAGCTCCTGTTTCGCGAAGGTCGTTCATAAAGAACTCGGCTTCTTCGAAGGTAATCCCCATGGCCGCGAAGACCACGGCGAAGTTTTCTTCCGAATTAAGCACAGTCGCTTGACGAGCAATCTGAGCTGCCAACTCCTTGTGAGGAAGCCCTGATCCAGAGAATACCGGAAGCTTTTGGCCCCGAACTAGGGTGTTCAAATGGTCAATGGCTGAGATCCCTGTCTGGATAAATTCATCTGGATAGTCCCGCGAAACAGGGTTGATGGCTTGTCCATCAATGTCCAAGTATTTCTCTGGGATAATTTCTGGACCACCATCGATGGGTTTGCCCATCCCGTTAAAGATGCGTCCCACCATGTCTTCAGACACAGGAAGTTCTAGGGGACGTCCGGTAAAGCGGACTTTGGCTTTTTCCAAGTTGATCCCGCTAGATCCTTCAAAGAGCTGGACCATGGCCTTGTCTTCTTGGACTTCGAGGACTTGTCCCTGACGGGTTGTTCCATCATGAAGCTTGATTTCTACCAGTTCATTGTAGTGAACTCCTTCGACCTGATCGACAATCATCAAGGGGCCAACAACTTCGCTGACAGTACGGTATTCTTTAATCACGCTCATTGTCTACTCCTCCTTTTGCGACGATTTGGTGTAGGGTTTCTACGATTTCTTCTTTCAGGGCTTGGATGGTTGCCAACTGATCCTCATGGATGAACTTGCTCCGGGCAATGCGGTCTCGAAGAGCCACGGTTCCTTCCATGATTTCTGTGAAGTAAGCCCCTAATTCTAGTGCTTTTTGACTTTCTTGGTCAAAGGTCAAAATGTTGGTCAACAAGGCCACCTGCTTGCTGAAAGAGGTATAGGTATCGACCTCATCAAAGGCATTTTGTTGCAGGTAGTCTTCACGAATCATCTTGGCCGCATTCATGGTCAAGCGGTCTTTTTCAGACAAGGAATCTAGACCAACCAAGCGGACGATTTCTTGCAATTCACTTTCCTTTTGAAGCAAATTCATAGCGCGGGTCACTTTTTCAGACCAGCTGATTTGTTCATGTAAATCGATATAGCGACCAACTTCATCTTGGTAAAGAGAATAAGAACTCAACCAGTTGATGGCTGGGAAGTGGCGGCGTTGGGCCAATTGAGCATCTAGTCCCCAGAAGACCTTGACGATCCGCAGGGTATTTTGGGTCACCGGCTCTGAAATGTCTCCACCTGGAGGGGAAACGGCACCGATGGCGGTAATCGAACCTTCACGCGCAGCGGTTCCAAGTGTCTTAACCCGACCTGCACGCTCGTAATATTCAGCAATCCGGCTACCAAGATAGGCTGGGTATCCTTCATCCCCTGGCATTTCTTCTAGACGACCAGACATTTCACGAAGAGCTTCTGCCCAACGAGAAGTAGAGTCCGCCATGATGGCAACGGAGTAGCCCATATCGCGGAAGTATTCGGCAATGGTAATCCCTGTGTAGATGGAAGCTTCCCGCGCCGCTACTGGCATGTTCGAAGTGTTGGCGATCAGAACAGTCCGTTGCATGATGGATTGACCAGTCGTTGGATCGATCAATTCTGGAAATTCATTCAGAACGTCCGTCATTTCATTTCCACGTTCCCCACAACCCACGTAAATTACGATGTCTACATTGGCAAACTTAGCCACCTGGTGTTGCACAACTGTTTTCCCAGCTCCGAAAGGACCAGGAACTGCTGCAGCTCCACCTTTAGTCACAGGGAAGAAGGTATCGATGACCCGTTGACCGGTGACCAAAGGCTCTACTGGAATGAGTTTTTGTGCAAAGGGACGGCCTCGACGAACCGGCCATTTTTGCATCAGGGTTCCAGTAAAGAGACTGCCATCTGCCTGCTCGATCTCATAGACTGGCTCTTCCACTGTGTAAGAACCTGCTGCGATCTTGGTCACACGTCCACTCACACCAAAAGGCACCATGATGCGGTGTTCCACCATATTGGTCTCCTGAACCGTACCGACGATGTCTCCAGCGACCACTTCTGTCCCTTCAGTCACGCTTGGCTCGAAGGCCCATTTGGTGTCCCGATCTAGATTTGGAACTTGCACCCCGCGAACCAAAAAGTCACTGGCAGTCACTTCTTGGAAGCGTTCCAAGGGGCGTTGGATCCCGTCAAACATCTGATAGATCAAGCCTGGTCCCAATTCAACAGAAAGGGGAGCTCCGGTTGTGACCACTGGTTCTCCTGGACCGACTCCAGACGTTTCTTCATATACTTGGATAGAGGCTTCGTCCCGCCGCATCTCAATAATTTCGCCAATCAAACCAAGATCGCCGACCCGGCAAATGTCTTGAATATTGGCTTCCTGCATCCCTGATGCAACCACCAAGGGACCGGAAACTTTGATAATTTTTCCTTGAGTCATGTATTCCTCCTGGGAATCCTTTGTTTCTTTGTTTTACTTTTGTGCTATCTCTCTTAGAGATTGCTTTTGTTGGCCATTGGCATCGAAATTGCTTGGATCCAACCAGGCTTCTAGTCGCTGTTTGATAGCTGGCCATTCTTGGTCAATGATAGACAACCAGTCTGTATCACGGGTCCGACCTTTATAAACAACAGCCTGACGGAAACAGCCTTCATAGGTGAACCCTAAGCGCTCAGCTGCTTTGCGAGATGCTTGGTTTAAGGCATCGCATTTCCACTCATAGCGGCGGTAGCCTAAATCTTCAAACACGTAGCGCGCTAAGAGATACTGGGCTTCCGTAGCCATGCGTGTCTTTTGGAGCGCTGGCGAGTAGGTCACTGCTCCGACTTCGATCACCCGGTTGGCTTGATCGATCCGCATGAGAGAGAAAGTCCCCAAAGCCTTGCCTGAATCTTTGTCTACAATCGCATAGTAAAAGCGACCTTGGGCTGTCATGAGATCATCTAATAAGTGGTCCCACTCCTCTTCATTGTGGGCAGGGCCTTTGAACAGAAAGGTCCACATCGCTGCTGGAGAGTCCGGCCCGTAGACCTGATAAAGATCTGCTCCATGTTTTTCTTTTGAGAGGCGCTCGATCACGGTATAGCGACCTTCGATCCGCTCAATAGCTGGCAGACGCCCCGGAGTAAAATCCGGCAGTGCATCGCCAATCGTTTGGCCAAATTCATTTGTTCTCATAAAATATCCTGTCCTACTGCTTTTTCGACATTATCACGAATCCGCTGTTGGCCCAGTCCTGTAGTCCCTCTATGGGTCGGGATAAGGATCAGAGCCGGTGTCAGTTGCTGGTCGTAAAAAGCCACTGTATCTGGAATGGCCTGAGCAATATCCTCTGTCAGGTAGATAATCCCGAAGTTTTCCCGACTGAGTTTTCGCAAGGTATTGATCGCTTCTTGTGGCTCTGTGACCGGATAGGTTTGAAAGCCAATCAGGCGAAAAGGAAGGATGGCGTCCCGATTGCCCACAACGGCGATCTTATAGGTCTGTTTGTCCATAAATCGGTCTCATCCTTTCTTTGATTTCTGCTAGCGGAAAACCATTGTCCAAACCAGAGAGGACCAAACGAAGGTTGGTCACCTCTAACTCTTTTCCGTAAAGATAACGAACAAGAGGGAGTGGTCCATCGACTTCAAAACGGCCAGCATCTAGAAGACTGAATTTCACCAAACTCTCTAAATACTCCAACTCTACGGTCTTTAGTTGACCGGTGCGCATCTTTTCTTCATAAGTCTCTAAGGCGAGATCGTAGTCCAGCGGATTAACTTGATAAAACCAGGTCAACCACTGACCGGATTCTAGGAGGTCGATCACCTGATGGGCACTGAGGCTCCCTTCATCTGAAAGTAATTGGTGCATAAAGCTATGCGGTTTTTGCTGATCCAAGGCCCGCTTAACTGTAATCGCATTGTAAAAGTCAATGGTCACGTCCACCAACTGCTTCAGAGTCGGATGATCTAGGCTGTCCCCTAAGTATCTCAGATGTTTAAAATAAGCTAAGTCCATCCCAATTTCGAGGACCCGCAAGTCCTGATAGTCTTGGAATTCTTGCCAGGTTGCAGCCACTTCTTCCGCCATAAAGGCTGGGCAATGCTCCGCAGAAAAGGTCGCTACCAAATGCTCGAGCACATCGAGAGAATAAGGACCGATAGGGATCAATAAGTGCCCCAACTTGCGCTCTGTCGCCTTGTGTTTTAGATAAACCTTGAGATTATGATAGGTGTACTTCAAGGTAAAAAGGCTAACCAGGTCTGACTGAGGGCTTACCTCAAAAGCCCATTGGTATTCTGCCAACAAGGCTGCCATCAGACGGGCTTCAAGGACTGATAAATCCTTGATCTCGTGGCTATCTAAAGCATAAGGTGTCCCTTGTAGCAAGCCTTCTCGACTCTCGCTGGAGGGACTTGCAAGCAACTGCTCGAACTGACTGGGACTGACAAAACTAGCCTCACGTACGCTGATTCCTGTATTGACTTGAGAATAGGTCCGTTCGCTCATTGCAACCTCCTAGTTCTCTTCATTTGTGAAAATGCTGGCTGCCATCTGGTAGCTTTCTTGCTCCCAAATGGAATCCACCAAATCACGGTAGAGATAGTTGTCATCAATCTTCCCAACCGACAAGACAAAACCTGCTTGAGCTGAGATCGTTGCATCTGCAACTGTCACATTCTGATGCGTCTGCTTCAATCTCTCGAGAGCTGCTGAATCAAATTTAGCAGCGCTCACCGCACCGAAGGTCAGGGTCACAACTTGTCCCTGATAGCGATCTAAGACCGCATCTACAAACTGCATTTCCTTTTCAAGGGGCCAAGCCACCATTGCTTCATAAGCATCCGCAAAGAGATCCTTTAAGACTCGTTGCTTGGTGACAAGGGTTGATTGGCGTTTTTTATTTTCGATTTGTTGGGTTTCACGTTGCAATTGACGTTGAATCCGCTTGAGCTGCTCGGAGCGTTGATTGAGTTTATCTTGGATCAAACGCTCTTCTTGCGCAGTCTCTTCTTTTAGGATGGTTTCCTTGGCCTCTTCTAAGAGTTTACGCCCTTTTTCGTGGGCTTGGGCCAAGATCGAATCCTTTAATTGGGTTTGTTCATCCATATCGTTTTTTCTCCTATTGCATGCGTCTTGTGTTTTTCGCCTCGTAAGGCGAATCCATCAAAGCTAGGTCTTAGCCGACGCGTAGGGTCAATAGGAAGGACACAACGAAGGCCAAGATGGCGTAGGTTTCAACCATGGCCGCAAGGATAACCCCTTTCATCATGTCTTCAGGGCGTTTGGCCAAGATTTGCATCCCTGCTGTCGCAACATTTCCTTGGTGTTTGGCTGAGAAATAACCAACGATCGCAACTGGAAGAGCTGTAAAGAAGTAAGCGACCCCTGTTTCAAGTGGCATATCTGGCTTAATTTGCAACCAGATCAAGATCCCGATAACGAAACCGTACAAACCTTGTGTACCTGGCAACAATTGCAAAATCAAGGCTTGGGCAAATTTTTCAGGTTGTTCTTTCAAGAGCGCTGCTGCTGCTTGACCCGTTTTACCAACCCCAAGGGCAGATCCCATTCCACTAAGTGCAACGGCGATCGCCACACCAAATGCTGCAAAGAAGGCGCCCCCATGGGCTGAAAAATATGATGCTAAAGATTCCATGAATATACTCCTATTTATTAAAGATAATACTTATTTTTTTGTTTTAATATAGCGTTCAGAAGGTTTGAGAGGACGAAATGGCTTGCCTCCTCCTTCGTAGAACTTACCGAAGAACTCCACAAAGATCAAACGGGCTCCATGCACATATCCTGACAAGAAGGACAGGAACATATTAATGGCATGTAAGACGATAAAGAGCAGAAGCCCTACCGTAAACCGTCCAAGCGGTGGGAAGAGATTGACAATGAGGTTAAAGGCTGAACCGATACTAGCTCCAGACAAGCCCAAGGCCATCAAACGGGTGAAGCTGACCAAGTCTCCGACATAGCCACTAACATTGTAGAGGTTAAAGAGACCAGACGCTAAACCGGATAGCTTCTTGGCACTGACAATGGAAACAATCAAGATCCCAATGGCGTTCAAAATAGCCAGCCACTTACCAATCGGAACTAGAAGGCTCATCCCTGGCAAGATATTGCCTACTGCTAGAAGCATTAAACCAAGTAAGATCAAGACCCAAGCAAAGCCAGCATTATAGGCTTCGGTGTAGTCTTTGAGGCGGACATTTTTCATTCCCCCTAGGAACAGTCCCACTAAGACAGTGACAAAACCAAAGACCACTGAGAGGATCAGGATGGTCATGGCGTTACTGGTCGTACTGATCAAGGCAAAAGGCATCTCAAATCCAAAGAAAGAGCCATAGACCACACCCCAAAGGGCAACTGAAATTCCGAGGAGACTGAAGAAACGAAGGTTCTTGGCTGTACCAGGCTTGAGCTTGAAGGCTTTAAGGGCAAAGCCTGTCGCCAAGGTTAGCAACAGTCCATAACCGATATCTGCGACCATCATGCCAAAGAAAACAAAGTAGAAGAGAGAAACGATCGGTGTTGGATCTTTCTCGTAATACTTAGGCAGGGCGTACATCTCTGTGACTAATTCAAAGGGCTCTACCAAGGCATTATTTCGCAACTGGATCGGAACGTCATCCCAATCTTTTTCCGTCACATCGCGTGTCTCTAGTAAGACCCGAGAACCAAAACCTTCTTGCAAGAAGTCTCGTAATGAGGCCACTTGGGAGGTTTCAATCCAACCCTCTAGGGCTACCAAGCTTTGCGTACTAGCAAGAAGCGACTTAGCTTCCTCACGAGCTCCCAAACTCAGCAAGTAATCCATCTGGTACTTGAGCTGGTCCAGCTCCTTCTGGGAGTTTTGTAACTCGGCTAGGGTTGCTGCAACTACAGCTTCTTGCTCTTTGATTTCCCCTTCTAGGCGATCCAAGTAGACGGCTGGGACCTGCTCTTCTTCATAGTCCAATTCTTTGAACCCATGGTCTTCTAGAAGCTCCTGAACAGCTACACGATCTCCCGAACGATACAAGATGACATAGCCGTGTTCAGTCTCAGACGTAAAGACTTCTTCTAACTCCAGCTCTGGATGAGCTTTTAAGGAAGAACGAACAGCGTCTGTATCGCTATTTGGGATGGTCCCAATCAAGCCATGCACATAGTGAAAATTAGCGAGAGCAGCTGGCGTCACCTCTAACGGTCGCCATTTTTCTAAGCGCTCTATCTCTCCCTTTGCATCCGCAATCTTCTGACGAGCCTTGTCTAACACGCGCAATTGGCGTTTCAACTTGGTCAATAGAAGATCCTCGTCTCGAATCATCCCGTGGGCCTGCAAGTCATCAAAAGACAAGCTTAAGGGTTCTTCCTTTAGAGCTTGCAGGGCCTTCTTCTCAGGCATGTAGGGCTCCAGAGTCTGAATCATTTTTTCAACTTGTTCTTGACGTTTTTGCAACTCTACCAAGGCTTGACGATTGTCCTCTGTCAAGGGTTGAGACAAGGTATTTGCCTCAAAGGCAGCCTGCCATTCTTCATGCTCACTGAGGTCATAAATCTGGATTTTTGCCTCAGACTGTAGCGCTAGTAGGAGACTATCCAAGTCATCTTTGGGTAAGATGAGGGACAGTTTTTGCATCTGACTAACGGCCATAGCTTGCTACCACCTTTTCTACAATGGCTTCAACTAGCCCAGCTCGTTTATCGGTCATCGCCTCTTGTACCCTGGCATCATTGCGCGCAACCGTTTCTTCCAGATCTTTCGTTAAACGGACGAGTCTTTCCTGGGCGTTTTTTTCTGCCTCTGTGACCAATTGCTTGGTTTCCTCATCGTAATGCTGTGCCACTGTTGCAAGGCGATCGCGCGAATCCGTTCGGATTTGTTCAACTTGAGCTTCATAGCCTACGATCACGCCCTGAGCAGCTTGCTCGATCTCTTGCATCATCTCGAGTGTTGCATTCGACATCGTCACACCTCCTTATTCAACTATTGTTCTTCCAACAACAGTACAATTATCTTAAATTATACCATATTTTACATAGTTTTGTTCGGGGATTTAGGGATCGATCACTCCTAAAACGACCGTTTTTTAAGACAAGTTCTTCCCCTGATCCATTAAAAATTTGGCTACTGCTCCCAATCTTCCCGCTTCATTTCCTAATGTAGCCGTTACAATTTCTCTTGGTAAAAATCGTTGATCCTGAATAGCATGTTGCAATACATTTTTCAATAGTGGCAACAAAACATCAGATCGCGCAAAAATGCCACCTCCTAAAATTATCTTTTCTGGATTTAAGACATAAGAAATGGTTACTAACCCTTGCGCTAGATGATTAACATATGTTTTCAAGACCTTCAAAGCAACTGGTTCACTCTTATCCACCGCCTCAAAAAAAGTTTTACCGGTTTGATGGTGTAAGCCAGATGCTTCCTCATACATCTGAACGAGTGCTGACGCAGACGCTAAGGATTGCCAATCTGTATTCCCAATCGGTAAATATCCGATTTCACCTGCTGTAAAATTATGCCCGGATAAGATTTGTTCATTGGTGAAAATACCACCACCAATACCGGTACCAACCGTAATCATAACAGTAGAATGGCTATTTCTGGCTGCACCTTTCCATATTTCTCCTAACAAGGCACAATTGACATCATTTTCTACTGTAACGGGGATGGAAAATCGTTTCTGAATCTCGCTGGAAAAATCAGTCCCACTGTAAGAAGGAATGGTGTAACCTGCATATACGATTTTCCCTAATTGGCTGTCGACAACACCTGCTGTCGAAATAGCAACTCCATCTAAATCAATAATAGATTGATAGCCAGCAATGAGGTCACAAATTTGATCCAGTATACCATTTGTTTGGTTCTCATGGCATATATTGGTTCTCTGTTCTGAAAAATGTCCCAAAGCATTGCCATCTTCATTATATACATCCGACTTAATAGATGTACCTCCAATGTCGATCCCTAAAATATTCATTGTTCATCCTCCGTTTTATGTAAATTGAGGGCCGAAAGTGTATCAGTGAATATATGATTCCTTCTCTCTCTATCCAAGTCAACATAATAGGCATAAAAAATATCGACTACAACTAAGACTGGGAATTGTGGTGATATGAGCGTACCTTGGGGCAAACTTTCCTTTACTGCCACAGACACCAGTTCATCACACCGCCCTTTTAAAAACGCACTTATTTTCGATGTTATTAGAACAGTCCTAGAACCTTTTTGCTTTGCTTGATACACAGCATCTAGAATTTCTTTTGTCTCACCGGATAACGAAATTCCAATAACCAGACACTCATCATCCAGCATGACCTCATTGACTCGTATCATGTGGTCATCGGTAATAGCCTTACAAATCATTCCCAGCCTCATAAAGCGAAATTCCATCTCACGCGCTACAAGACCTGAACTTCCAATTCCGTATATATAGACCCGCTTAGCCTTGTCTAACATCCGACTAACACGTAATAACTGTTCTTCATCAATCAAAGAAAAAGTCTTATTTAACAACTCTCCATAATCAGATAAGACACTTTTTGTAATATGTCGACTAACATTTTGAATGTCCTGATTTGACTCCTCAAACTCATAAACAAATTGACGATATCCTGTGAACCCACACTTCTTAGCAAATCTTGTCAAAGAAGAGAGGGAAACATACAATCGTTTAGCCACTGATTTTGCAGATAAATCATCTTGCATGACATGATCAGATAAAAAATAGTCAGCTATTTTCTTTTCTAAATCTGTTAAGCTTTCATAGACTGACTCAATAACAGGTTGTATACTTTTTTCTAATGTAACCATTTCTCCTCCACTCTGACAACATCTTCTAAAAACGGGGAAAGAGGCTGGGAATAGTCTCCAACCTCTATTAACAATTCCTGAGAACATCCATCATCTTATAGGACCTTTCGACCCACTCAATGAGAGAAATCAGTGACTAGATAACAAGATCCTTCTCTCAAAAATTGTTCTATTTCTCCCGCTCGGAATGAAAAGAATGAATAATACACGCTATAACCGCACTTTAAAAACGACCTTGCGAATACCTTGAGCCTGATCCACTTTCAAACCTGTCTTATGCGCATCATTTGGATCTAATAATAAAATAGCACCAGGTGTGAAATGAATATCAAACATCGAATGGCCAGACATTTGTTGCCAATCCTCTTCTTTCACATAATCTTCCAAGTTCATATTGGATAGAAAATTATATGAGATTCGTTCTTTTCCTTCGAATAGAACATGAACGTCATAGTAGTCTCGGTGACTTTCCCATACACGATGTTCTTCATCCGTTGTTTCCATTTCAATCACATTGTAAAAGAAATCATCAGAGACTGAATGTGTCCCCTTTTCATCTTGACTGACATCATGTGTTTTTAAATAATCTACAACTTTCTTGAGTGCAGGGTGTTGAATGTCCCGTGCAATCACTGCATCTTTATATTGTACTAATTCCATACTGGAACTCCTTTCGAATTCAACCTGGGCTTCTTAAAAATAGCAAGCAACATCTTCTGATTGCTCTTATTCATTGAAATAGGGCCTTATTTTCTTATCGTATCAATAGCCTATAAAATGACAAGAATTTACTATTCTGTTTTACAATAGTTAAGCATTTGTGATTTCTGAAAGACTTACTTTTCGATCTTCTTTAACTGATAAAGTACATGCATCAGCGGTAGCGATTGATTCTAAAGCAGCTACACCATTGAGAAGTTTTTCATATTCTTCTGTAATTTCTCCACCTTTAATGATGTCATGTAGATATTCCATTTCTTTATCAATACATGTTTGTAACCATAATGGGCAACGTACTCCTGGTTTACCGTACGCAATTGCTCCATCCATACCACGACCGGTATAGATAGCTGTACGGTCATCATCTTCCTCTTGAGTTTCATGTACTAAGAAGTGTGATTCTCCTTCACCTTTAACACGAAGAGTACCTCCAGTATTGAACAAGTCAAGTTTGATAGCTCCTTCAGTTCCTTGAATCAAGACGTAGTGTTCACCCCAACGGAAAGCATTACCATATTCCAAAACAGCATAACGATCATCAGAGTATTCTAGGTTTACAATGAGCATATCATCTTCATCACCAAAGTTTTCACCTTTATGATATACATTGCCTCCTACCATTGTCGCTTTTTCAGGAAGCCCTCCCATGATGAACTGAATGCAATCTAATTCATGAATATGGTGGTACAAATGTCCTCCAGATTGAGAACGAAGTTTCTTCCATGATACAGTTGGTTGTTGTTCTTCCCAACCTGTACGAGCGGCATGGCAATAAAGAACTTTACCGATTTTACCTTGAGTAATCAATTCTTTAGCATGGTGTACACCATTAAAGAAGTTCATGATGTGACCAGCCATAAAGATAACATTATTTTCTTTACATGCGTCAACCATGGCTTTACAATCTTCATAAGACAATGCAATTGGCTTTTCACAAAATACGTGTTTGCCATGTTGAGCAGCTTTCACAACAGGTTCACGGTGAAGGTAGCTAGGTGAAGCTACGATCACACAATCAATATCTTCACGTGCTACAAGTTCATCTAAACTTGCACAAACATCTGATCCCAATTCTTGAGCAACTTCTTCTCCATGATTTGGGTCAAATACCGCAACCACTTTTGCATCTTCAATTTTGTTCATTGAGCGAGCCAAATCAGCTCCAAAATATCCAGCTCCAACAATACCGTAATTTACCATAATTTTTATCCTCTATCTATATATTTTTAAATTTCAGCTTTAATTCTTTTTCAAATCTTCAATCTTAAATGTTATATATGGTACAACATTTTTCATATGAAGTTCATTACGATACCATGAATCAAATTTTTCAAACATCAATCCAATACAGTACCTAAGGTTACATATTGTTTAATATTTTTTTCATTTTATTTTTCCTCGTTTAAAACTTTGATAACAAGTTTTTTAACAGTTTCATCATTGCAATGAATCTTTGGTTGGTGAAGATCTTCTTCAAAAGTCACCAACATATTCCCTGGAAGCAATTCAACAATTTGATAGTCTTTACTATCGTAAAAAGCAATATCCTTCTCTTCGCTAAAAGGTACACGTGACTGAGCACGAACTGGGGAAGTTACTGCCATTTTTTCTGTATTTTCAACAACAATATGAATATCTAAATATTTCTTATGATTTTCAAAAATATCTCCTGGAACTCCATCAGCTAGATAAGTCATACAATTTGCAAAAACATTTTCCCCGTCAATATCAATTTTTCCATCAACTAAATCTGTCAAATTTGTATTTTCTAAAAAATCACAGACTTTTGAAAAATGTTTATTGACAGAAGCATATCGTCTAAAATCAGATTGTTCAGAAATAATCATATTATTTTCTCTTTTCTATTAGTGACTAGTGACGAACTTCCCAACTTGAATCCGCTTTAATTTCTGAAATATCATAAATCGTTGTATATTTAGGTGCAGATACTTTATTTTCAGTAAGAACAGATACAATATAACCTGAAACTACTGATACAGAAATTGAAATCAATGAATATGCCCAGTAGCTAACAGCTGTTGGAGGAAGGAAGTATTTAATAAATACCATAACGATGGTTGATACAATCAGCGCTGCATAAGCACCTTGTTTATTTGCTTTTTTAGAAACAAAACCAAGAATGAATACACCACCAAGTAGACCAAGTACAAGTCCCATGAAACTATTGAACCATTCGTATGCAGATTTAATATCTGAATGAGCCATGATAACGGAAACAACAATTGAGAATAAACCTACTGCTAGAGATACGAATTGTGCAATTTTCGTACGACGATCGTCTGACATATTTTTAGAAATGACATCTTGAATATCCAATGTCCATGAAGTTGCAACAGAGTTCAAACCTGTTGAAATAGTTGATTGAGCTGCTGCATAAATCGCTGCCAAGATCAAACCTGTGACACCTACTGGTAACTGGTATGCAATAAAGTACATAAAGATTTGGTCTTGAGGGATATTGCTAGCTGCACTACCTGCATTTTGTACTTGATAGAATACGTACAAGCCTGTACCGATCAAGTAAAAGACTGTTGCAGTTGCAAGTGACAAGACACCATTTGTGAACAACATTTTATTAAGTTTCTTAATATTTTGTGTTGTAGTAAAACGTTGAACCAAATCTTGAGATGAAGCATAGGAAGACAAGATTGTAAAGCCTGAACCCATCACAATTAAGAAGATGGAGTTTGAAAGCAAGTTAGGATCGAAAAGTTTTTCATTTGCAGCAAGGAATTTCCCGTTTGCTAATGTTTCTGCTACTGCACCAAAGCCACCTTTAATATTAGCCATCAGTACAAATAAAGCTACAACGACACCACTAATCAGAACCACACCTTGAATAAAGTCTGTCCATAATACGGATTTTAGACCACCAGTATAAGAATAAACAATTGCAATTGCACCCATCAAAATGATCAAAATATTGATGTCAATTCCTGTCAATACTGATAAACCAGCTGATGGGAGGTACATAATGATAGACATACGTCCCAATTGATAAATAATAAACAAGAGTGCTGAAATAATACGAAGTGCTTTAGAATTAAAACGTTTATCCAAGTAATCATATGCCGTATCGATGTCTATCCGTGCAAAGATAGGTAAGATAAAACGAATTGTCAGTGGAATAGCTACAACCATCCCTAATTGAGCAAACCATAAAATCCAGCTACCTGCATAAGAGTTACCAGCGAGTCCCAAGAAGGAAATCGGACTGAGCATTGTGGCAAAAATGGATACCGAAGTAACATACCAAGGAACCGAACCATCTCCTTTAAAGAACTCTTTTCCTTTCATCTCTTTTTTAGAGAAATAGATACCTGCAACCAATACCACAAGTAAATAAACAATCAAGATAATTAAGTCAATTATTGTAAATCCTGTTGTGCCCATAACATATCTCCATATTGATTTTATTTATTATAAAAATTCTTTTCGTGCTTGTTGAATAAGTTCTGCTGCTTCTTTTGCAATTGTAAGATCTTCTTCATGCAATGGTTCGAGTGGGGCTCTTACAGAACCAAGATCTAATTTTTCATTTAGACGGAGAATTTCTTTGATCACTGCATAAAGATTTGCTCGACCACTGACCATTTTATAAATGACATCATTGATCGCATATTGCAATTCTTTAGCTGTTTCAAAATCGGATTCTTTGATTAATTCATTCAATTTCAAGAACAAATCAGGCATCACCCCGTAAGTACCACCAATTCCAGCTTTTGCACCAATAACGCGGCCACTAATGAACTGTTCATCTGGTCCATTAAAGACAATGTGGTCATCTCCTCCATCAGCTACAAACATTTGAATATCTTGTGTTGGCATGGATGAATTTTTAACCCCAATCACCCGTGGGTTCTTGCGCATTTCAGCATAAAGGTCACGCGTGAGGGTAGTACCAGATAGTTGTGGAATGTTATAAATGATAAAATCTGTATTTGGTGCAGCTTTACTCATGTCATTCCAATACCGAGCAATGGAATAAGCAGGAAGGCGGAAATAAATAGGTGGGATAGCTGCAATAGCATCTACTCCAAGACTTTCAGCATGCTTTGCAAGTTCAACGCTATCTTTGGTATTGTTACATGCGACGTGGGCAATAACGGTTAGTTTTCCTTTAGCGACCGCCATTACATTCTCTAAAATCAGCTTACGATCTTCAACACTAAGATAAATACATTCTCCAGAAGATCCGTTGACATAAACCCCTTGTACTCCTTTATCAATATGGTATTGAGTCAAAGCACGTACTCTTTCTGGGCTCACTTCACCATTTTCATCATAGCACGCATAAAACGCTGGAATAACACCTTCATATTTCTTCAAATTTGTATTTGTCATTTGGAAACCTCTTTCTTTATTTTGTTGCTTCTACAAATTTTTTTGTAATTAATTGTGGACGTGTAATAGCTGAACCTACGACAACACTATAGGCACCTAACTCCAATACCCTATGGACTTTATCAGGGGTATCGATGTTCCCTTCTGCAATTAATGGATGAGATAGTTTACTAAGGGCTTTGCGAATAATTTCAAAGTCATTTGATTCGATTTTATCGCCTTTACTTTGCTTGGTATACCCTACCAACGTTGTTCCAATATAATCAAAACCTATTTGATCAGCCGTCAGCATTTCATCAATAGTAGAACAATCTGCCATCCACAATTGATCCGGATATTTTTTCTTTACTTTTTGGAAAAAATCTTCTAAGCTTTCGCCATTTGGTCGTGTAGAAGTTGTGGCATCTATCGCAATAATATCCGGACGAACCGTCATGAGTTCATCTACCTCTTTCATAGTTGCCGTGATATAAACATCTGCACCTTCGTAATCTCGTTTGATGATCCCAATGATCGGTAAATTCACCGCTTTTCGAATCGCTGCAATATCAACAACAGAATTGGCGCGAATTCCAGATGCTCCGCCCTCCTCGGCAGCCACTGCCATACGAGCCATAATAAAATCACTATGCAATGGTTCGTCTGGTAGAGCTTGACACGAAACAATCAGCTTATGCCGTAACTCTTCCATGATTTAATCACCTGCTTCTTTTTTAGTTTGTAAGCTCTTACACCATTAATCATAATACTTTAAAAATGTATTTTCAATACTTTTACTATAATTAGAAAGTACTTTCTAAAAAATCCTAGCAATTCCTATATTTTTATTGTATATCTATTTTATTTATTATACAAATACTTTATGTTATTTATAAAGGTTCTTTCTTATCAAGCCATAAGAAAGAGTTCTTCCAAAGTGTTACCTTACTTCCATATTTATTTCTTATAGCTACAATTTTATGATTTCTATTTCTAGTCTTCTATTCCTGAAAGTAAATTTAATCTTTTGAGCACTTTTAAAATTATTATTTCACCATTTAAATACTGATACTAGTTTCAATGTTTTTTTACTTGCTTTTACTTGAATAAAAGGGTGTCTCCATGTTATAATGTGTAATATATTATAGGAGAATCCTGTTATTTGATCCTGTGAGAAAGGAGGATTGCTGTGAAACAAGATCAAGATTTACGCACCATTATCGCCAACCATGAAGCTGAGTTAACAGATATGGAACGAGACATTGCCCAATATTTTTTATCATCCGAAGCACGACAGCACTCCCTGTCCTCTTCTCGTGTAACTGAGTTACTCCATGTCTCAAAGGCTGCCTTAACGCGTTTCTCTCAAAAATGTGGTTTCACCGGCTATCGAGAGTTTGTCTATCACTTTAACGAAGAAACAAAAAATCAAAAACAGGTACAAGAACATGACGAACTCACTCTCAGCGTCTTGCAACGCTACCACCATATCGGTAACGTCACTGAAAATTTCGTCAAAGATCCCCAATTAGAGCATGTAGCAGATTTAATTGATCAAGTAGATCGGATCTATTACTTCGGGATTGGAAGTTCCAGCTTGGTGGCTCGGGAGATGAAATTGCGCCTTATGCGACTTGGTGTGGCAGGGGAAGTCGTGACTAATCAAGACGGATTTAATCAGACCACCAGCATTCTAGATTCCTCCTGCTTAGTCATTGGATTTTCTTTATCAGGCAAGACGAGCGCTATTACAGATAGTTTGTTGAAAGCCAAGAAAAACGGCGCAAAAACAGTCCTTATAACTGGCAATCCTGCTGGTGTCCACCAAGATTTCACTGAAGTGGTGCCCGCTGCACCTCTTCCAAGCAATACCTATATCGATCGCATCTCGGCGGTTCTCCCCTTACTAATTGTGGTCGACCTCATCTATGCCCATTTTCTTAATATCAACCGAGAACAAAAAGAAATCGTCTTTAATAGCTACTGGGAACACAAAAAACTCTCTAGTCAACGTTCTCGAAAATCTTAATATGGTCTCCCTATTTAAAAAACCAAGAAGGATGAGATAAAACTCATCCTTCTTGGTTTTTTTGATTGTTCTAAAGAAGTATTTATACTCTATAATATTGAAACCATCTCATCTACCTAAGCCATCTTTTGAGTCGCTTTTTCCTTTACGACGAATACAAAGCCAATAGAGCCGACGACGGCTCCAAGCAAGATCCAATAGACCATATCCGATGAAGTAATTGGGCCTGCCAAGAGACCTGCTAATAAAAAGAGATCGATATACAGTCTAGTATCGCGATAGAAGTTCCAATTGAAATGGTAGCTACCTTCTGGGTACTGCCGTGTCGATACAGACGGTTGAAAGACCTGCAGAAGAATCAGAATCCCAACAAAAGCAAGATAAGCTAGGCTAACTACCGAAAGCGGAGCCTGCATCGTCATAGCCACAGCTACTATAAGCAAGACCAAGATCCAGAAATGGAAGTCCATCCAGAATTCACGATGATAACAAAACCGTTTCATAAGATTACACCTTTCTCTTAATGTATTCGTTTTCTACACTTATATTATAAGACAAGGAATTTTTTTTTGCAAGGAATTATCGGCTATTTGGGACTGAAAATAGGACCAGAATATCTCTGGCCCTTCTAAAAAAACTATGAACAAATATTAGTTCCCACTTCATTCACTGATATCATTTTCGATAATGACCTTGAGTGCATGGTTTTCACCCGCGTGTTTAAAGACATCATAGGCTTTTTCAACTTCTGAGAGTTTGAAGTGGTGGGTGATAAGCTTGGTTGCATCGATCTTGCCTGATTTCAAGACATTGAGCAACATTTCAGTGGTATTAGCATTGACAAGACCGGTGTTGAGGGTAATGTTCTTGATCCACAATTCGTCCAAATTGAAGCTAACCGGTTTTCCGTGAACACCGACATTGGCAATATGACCACCGACAGAGATGATGTTTTGGCAGACATCAAAGGTAGCAGGATAACCCACACATTCCATTGAAATATCGACCCCACGACCATCCGTCACTTCATTGATAAAGGCCTTGATTTCCGCAATATCGCTGGAGCAGATGGTGTGAGTTGCCCCAAATTTCTTGGCAGCTGCGAGGCGCGATTCGGACAAGTCCACCATGATAATGGTAGCTGGTGAGAAGAATTGAACGGTCAAAAGAGCCGCAAGGCCAATCGGACCAGCTCCAACGATACAGACATTGTCCCCTGGTTTCACATGAGATGGAAGCACCCCAATTTCATAAGACGTTGGGAGAATGTCTGAGAGCATGACCAAGGCTTCGTCGTCCACAGTCTCAGGCGCATGATAAAGACTACCATCAGCATGTGGAATGTGGACATACTCTGCTTGGGTTCCGTTGATCAAGTGACCCAAAATCCAACCACCATCTTCACAGTGAGAAGGCAAACTACGTTTACAGTAGTAGCAGGTATTACAAGCTGTGACACAAGAGATGATAACCTTGTCGCCCACCTTGAAGTTATTCACTGCATCGCCGACTTCTTCGACGATCCCGATTCCTTCGTGGCCTAAAATTGTGCCTTCCTTACAAGCTGGCACATCTCCTCCTAGGATGTGAAGGTCTGTCCCACAGATGGTTGTCTTCAAGACACGCACAATGGCATCCGTTGGATTTTTGATCATTGGTTTTGGTTGATCCAGCAGTTGCAGATTGCCTGCAGATACATAAGTTGCAGCTTTCATAAGCGACTCCTTTTCTTTGTTGGTTTGATAAAACCATTTTATTTTCGTTTCTTTGTGAATATTATAACATACTAAGCAAACGCTTACAATATTTTATGAGCACATTTTTAAAAGTTTTTTGAGCAAACAAAAACATTCCTCTTATCTCTACCAGAGGAATGTTTCAATCACCTTGTTCTAATTGTTGGCGCCGCTTATAGTACTCTTGCTGCTCGCGCTCACGCTCTTCTTCTAAACGCTCTTCATAGCGCTTGAGTTCTGCCTCAAACTCTTCTTGCAAGGCAAATAAACGCTCCAAACCACTTTGAGCCTCCGCACTTGGGGCTTGAAAATGCAGGGCACTCAGCCAGTCTACTAAATTTTCTGTATGTTGGCGGACATCCATACGCATATCCGCATAATCCCACTCCAACTCGCTAAGTTTCTGGTTGAAGCGGTAATGTCGATCTTCTAGTTGTTCTAATTCACTATTTCCTGAATGGTACATCACATACCTCCTTTAATCGGACTCAATAAAATCGGCTTTTTCACTGATTTCAGTGCTGCTTCTGCCGCGTCCGCTGCTCCTCCTGTAAATCCATCTTTCAAATCATTAACTAGAGTTGTTGTGGCAAAAGAGCGCATTTTTTCGGATTGACCGCTCAAAGTCACCTGCAAACTCATCCCTTCCAACATCATCAAGGCTTTTTGCGTTGCAATCAAACTCCGAATTGCAATCCGCTCTTGCTCCTTTTTAATCTCTCGATGGAGCTCCTCAATGCGTTCTCTATCCTCTCCCAGGATCTCTAACATCTTTTTCTCCTACTTATGAAAATCAAAGGCCACTGCTTGTCCCTTGTCCAAGTCCACCAATTGGGCTGATGCAGCCTCCAGTTGCCCTGCCAAATCTGACAGACGTGTCGAGTAGGCCTTTGCTTGAGCCAGGTTTTCCGCCTCGACCGCTTGGTCCCAGCAAGTATCCATGGAGAACTCTCCTAATAGTTGCTCCACTTCTGCATCTGTTAAAAACTGAGCCATGCTGTGGGCCATTTGTGACACCTCCGCAACCTTATGGGAAACCGTCTCCTTGGCCACTTCTAGCTGATCTTTGAGCTCGGCCTCAAAAACCGTCGCTTGCGCTGAAGCATTTTGTGCTACTGCCAGTACCAATTCCTCTCGTAATTGAATGGTCTGGGTACCAGATGCCCCTGCCAATTGCTGATGGAGGCTCGGAATACTTGGCCTTTCCTGTCCATACATGGAGACCACCGAGGCAGATGATGGCTGATTTTCTGAAGCGGACGTTGCCCGATCTCGTTGGGGCATTTCAATAATTTTCTGCGCCTGATCTTGCACTTCACCTTCTAACTCCATTTGAGATGGCCTCCTTTCTTGGATTTGTTTTTTCGTTTCCTATAACTGAAAAAGGATCATAACCCTTCAGCTACAGGCAGATTCACACACTATAGGGTAACATAAATTAGCCCGGAATGCTATAAAAATAACACAATTTCTGAAAAAAAGTCTAATTTTTATGAAAAAATGGTTCGGAGGTCTGAAAAGCAAAAAAAGACAGGCAATTCCTCAGCTCCCTTTTTTCGATTGAAACCTGAAAAGGCCATCAAAAATCCCCCGCTCTTTTGAGCGAGGGATAGCTGATAAACATCAGTTCTTCCTTGGCGTCTTATTTACGACGTCCTGGGCGTTCCTTGTAACCATAGTAAGCATCTTCGATGATTTCTTGCATATGGTCTACCATTGGAAGACGTGGGTTAGCTGGTGAACATTGATCTTCGTAAGCAAGGAAGGCCAATTCACGAGAATGTTTCTTCCATTCTTTTTCATCGATGCCTTGTGCTTTGAAGTTCATTTCGATACCACAGCGTTCACCAAGTTCGTACACAGCTTTTGCGTAAGCTTCAACGGCTTCTTCTGGTGTAGAGCATGGAAGTCCTAGCATACGAGCGATATCTTGGTATTTTTCATCCGCACGGTAGTAGTTGTACTTAGGCCATGTAGCTGTCTTAGCCGGACGTGTACCGTTGTAACGGATAACGTATGGAAGCAAGATCGCATTGGTCCGTCCGTGGATGGTGTGGAATTGCGCACCAATCTTGTGGGCCATTGAGTGAGAAATACCGAGGAAGGCATTGGCGAAGGCCATACCTGCGATAGTTGACGCATTGTGCATCTTTTCGCGTGAATGGAAGTCCGCGTTCTTCACTGAGCTTTCCAAGTTTTCAAAGACAAGTTTAATAGCTTGAAGGGCAAGACCATCTGTGAAGTCGCTAGCCATTTGTGATACGTAAGCTTCTGTCGCGTGCGTCAAGACGTCCATACCAGTGTCCGCTGCAACAGATCCTGGAACAGTCAATACCAAGGCAGGGTCTACGATGGCAACGGTTGGAGTCAATGAGTAGTCTGCGATTGGGTATTTACGGTTGTTTGCTTTATCAGAGATAACGGCAAATGGAGTTACTTCAGATCCTGTACCAGATGTTGTTGGGATGGCGATGAATTTGGTCTTCTTACCAAGCAATGGGAACTTGAAGGCACGTTTACGGATATCCATGAATTTTTGAACTAAGTCACGGAAGTCCACTTCTGGTTGTTCGTAGAAGAGCCACATAACTTTGGCCGCATCCATTGGTGATCCACCACCAAGAGCAATGATCGTATCTGGTTTGAAGGCACGCATGATCTCTGTACCACGTTCAACAGTTGTGATATCTGGATCTGGTTCTACGTCTGCAAAGATTTGGTAAACCACCTTGTTGCGACGAAGGTCAAGCTGTTCGATGATGCGATCAAGGAAACCAAGCTCTACCATAGCGTGGTCTGTAACGATCATGACACGTTCAACGTCACGACATTTTTGTAGGTATTCAATTGAATCACGTTCAAAGTATGTTTTTGAAGGTAGTTTCATCCATTGCATGTTATTTCTCCGGCGTCCGACTTTTTTGATATTCAAGAGGTTGATGGCACTAACGTTGTCCCCAACAGAGTTGCGTCCGTAAGAACCACATCCAAGTGTCAATGATGGCAAGAAGGCATTGTAAACATCCCCGATACCACCGAAAGTCGAAGGAGAGTTGCAGATGACACGAATGGCTTTAACTGCTTTACCAAATTCTTTGGTCAATTCTTCATCTGCTGTATGGATGGCTGCTGAGTGACCAAGACCGTTGAATTCAACCATTTGGCGTGCTTTGTTAATTCCGTCTTCACGGCTTTCAGATTTCAAGACAGCGATGACTGGTGACAATTTTTCACGAGTCAACGGCTCTTTTTCACCAACTTCTTTACATTCTGCAGCAAGGATATTGGTTCCTTCTGGGACTGAGAAGCCAGCTTGTTCAGCGATCCATGCTGCTGGTTTCCCAACGATGTCCGCATTCAATTTCGCACCCGCACAGTTTTTGCTGTTAGCTTTTACGCCGAAGCAGAACTCTTCAAGAAGGGCTTTTTCTTTTTTGTTAACAAAGTAAGTGTGGTAAGATTTGAATTCTTCAACAAACTCATCGTAGATTTCTTTATCGATGATGACCGCTTGTTCAGACGCACAGACCATTCCGTTGTCAAATGATTTTGACATGACGATATCGTGTGCAGCTTGGCGGATGTTAGCTGATTTTTCAACATAAGCAGGAACGTTACCTGCACCTACCCCAAGAGCTGGCTTCCCACATGAGTATGCCGCTTTCACCATGGCATTCCCACCGGTCGCAAGGATCGTAGCAACTCCCTCGTGGTTCATCAGGGCACTGGTTGCTTCCATAGATGGTTGCGTGATCCATTGCACACAGTTTTCAGGAGCTCCTGCTTTAATCGCTGCATCGCGGACGATTTGTGCCGCATGAGCTGATGATTCTTGAGCGGATGGGTGGAAGGCAAAGACGATAGGGTTCCGTGTCTTCAAGGAGATCAATGCTTTAAAGATGGCTGTTGAAGTTGGGTTTGTTGTAGGAGTGATCCCGCAAACGACTCCGACTGGCTCAGCAATAAGGGTCAAACCAGTGACATCATCTTCTTGAATGACACCAACTGTCTTGGTGTGACGCATGTTGTTTACAACGTGCTCACAAGCGAACAAGTTCTTAGTCGCCTTGTCTTCAAAGACTCCACGACCAGTTTCTTCATATGCATGAAGAGCAAGCTCACCGTGTGCGTCAAGAGCAGCTACAGATGCTTTTGCAACGATGTAGTCTACTTGTTCCTGATCCAATTTGCGCATTTCTTCAAGCGCCACCAGCGCTTTTTGCACCAACTCGTCTACGTGTTTTTCAGCAGCGAGTTTCTTTTCTTCAGGTGAGAGAGTTTTTTTATCAGCCATTTGATGCTTTCCTCCAATGTTTGAAACCCTTATCCTTTTCCGGAACTTTTTCTTGTTTTCAGAAATTTTCAAGAATAGTGTAAGAAATTTCGATTTGTTAATTATTTCACAATATAATTGTACTCTATTTTGAGTTTTTTGTAAACACTTCCAAGCAACTTTCACAAAGATTTTTTTGAAGTTTGTGAAAGTTTTATCAATTCAATTGCTGCAAAAACAATTCTTTAGCAAAATTGTGAAAAAATAATTTTAAAAATTTTTTCTTCACAAAGTGATGTTTTCAATCGATTTTTGTAAGCGTTTTCTTAATCTTACTAAAAAAAGCAGCTTTTTACAAGTAAAAAGTTGCTTTTTGTTTTGTTAGGATTTGTTTTGTTTCAGTTTCAGAGATGCTTTTTTACTTCTTGACTGGACCTTTTTCAGCCTTGTCAAGAGCTTCTTTGACGGTTTGGGCATAGAGTTCCCCACCATTGGTCTCCATATTGAAGTGAACAGAGTCTGTTCCCACCCAAATATTTGGATTTTCCACGGCTACTTGATACCAGTCCGCAATGGTGATGAAATCGTATTTCTTGGCTAGTTCCAACTCATAAAGACGCGTTTGAACCGATTCACTGGACGGATCGTTGGCATAGCGCCCATCATATGGTGTCACAAGGATCAAGCGACGGCCTTTTGGAAGTTTCTCAACATACTGATCCAGCAATTCTTTGTAGTTGCTTACAGTATTGGTTCCTAGGGCAATGACCACATTTTTTAGGAGAACTTTATTGGAGATATCGGTCTCAAAGACCTTCATTCCATTTTCCAACTGACGGCTCACCACTGCATCGATCTGGATGCCAGGGATGGCTTTAGTCAGGTAGTCCTGCGCTCGCAAGTTAACCGAATCCCCGATCATGGTCACACCATTTGAAACGTTATAGTCTGTTGCCGTCGCATTGTCCACCTGCGTCCGTGTGACCTGCATTTTGCTGTCTGCTTGATTGAGCCCACTCACTACCAAACTCTCATCAAAAGCTCCAACGGTAGGTGCAAAGGCGGAGATTCCAACCATCAAGAGAGCTAATGGAATCATGAGGTAAAAGATCGGTTTGGTCAAAAAGCTGAGATCCATCTTCATACCAAAGACCCGAGGTTCCTTACCTGCAATGGTTGGCTCCAAAATATAGAAGGACAGAGCCGTTAGAATCAAGGAAACGATCGTCGTCACAAGGGCTGCCATCATATTTCCCAAATGTTGAGAGAAGATGATAAAGAAAGGCCAGTGGAAAAGGTAAACGCCATAACTGGTATCTGCCAAGAAATTGAGGATGGCTGGTTCTTTTTTATCTGGCGTCTTTTCATGGAGAATGCGGGCCGACAGAATCATGGCACAAGCTGCGATTGTCGCTACTAAAAAGCCAAATAGATAGGTCCACAAGCTATCAAATGGTAAGAAAAGACTGAGCACAAACAAGAAGGCAAAGCTTCCACCCAAGACCGATAAGGTCTTTTTCATGCTCCAAGACTGCACCAGCTTTGTAAAGTTCGGGCTGACATTGGCAATCCCTGTCACCGTTGCTAGACACGATCCCGCAAAGAAGGGGAAGATGTGAGTGAAGCTAGAAAAATAGATGGTGGAGAAATTAGCTGTCAGAAAGGCGCGGATGAACATGGACAAGAAGGTGAAGAGAAAGAGCCCGCTGGATGCTAGGAAGAGCATGCCTCGGTATTTTCCAACCGTCTTAGCCCGCTTAGCCAAGAACCATGCCAAAAGTGCCCAGAGCACATAGTAATGCACTTCTAGGGCCAGACTCCAGGTATGAAGGAAGAGATGTGGAATGAAGTTACTTTCGTAACTACCACCCGTTGCCATCTCAAAGAAATTGGTCACAAAACCAAAGACCGCCGCAATCTGAGTCCCAATACCAGCCACGTAGTCCCGTTGGACCATAAAGGTAAAGGGCATCACGACCAAGACCATAAAGACAAGGGGTGGTACGATCCGGTAAAAGCGCCGTTTCAAGAATGCCAGGTAGTCGATTCCTTGCTTGCGCGCAAATTCATCGATCAAGAGCGCTGTAATCAAAAATCCTGAGAAGGTGAAGAAAATATCTACCCCAATGAAGCCTCCAGGAAAGGCTTTTTGGAAGAAATGGTAAAGCAATACCAATAAGAGTCCTGTAACACGGACTAGTGAAAACCATTTAATGCGCATTTTGATAAATCCCCTGCTTGAATGTTCCTTTGTATACGACGTTGGCTTCTGTGGTTAAGGTGCCTTTGCCCTCCGGCTGGCCGTTAATAAACTGCCCTTCATAGGTCCAACCATCCTTGGACTTAAACTTACCATAGCCGCTAAAAGAGCCGTTGACGAGGTTACCTGTATAGGTATCCCCATTTTTAAAGGTGACGGTTCCCTTGCCATTCATCTTGCCACGGACCAAACTTCCGTCGTAACGGATCGCCCCCTTATCCAAGGTCAAGACGCCCTGACCTGGAATGGCTGAAAGGAAAACCAGCAAAGCAGATAGAACAATCACGACTAATGCTGCTATTTCCAAATTTTTTCGTGTCAGATAGACCTTGTAGGTCTCATAAAATTCTTTCATATCCCGTATTCTCTCACATATCAAACTCTTAGGAAGTTGCCAGCTGATCCAACCAGACTTCACAGCCAGCCAGAACCCTGCGATAGGTCTCCTCAAAATCACCAGTATACCATGGATCTGGCACACTTTCAGCAGCAAAAAGATGAATCTTGTGCTCTGTACCTACAGGAGCCATTTGCTTCAAATCTGCCACATTATTTGCGTCCATCCCTAGGATCAAATCAAAGTTGTAAAAATCCTCTTCTTTGATCTGTAAAGAAGTCTTGGCTGGATCATAAGGGACCTGGTATTTTTGAAAGATTCTCTGGGTTCCCCGATGGATGGGATTGCCATGTTCCCAGCTAGAGGTGGCACGGCTTTCAATCTCATACTGATCCGTCAAGTCCTTCATGACAAACTCCGCCATGGGGCTCCGACAAATATTTCCTAAGCAGACAAAGACGATTTTTTTCATGATTCCACCTAACTCCTTGTTCGGACTGCCCAACCTAGCTGAGCTCTTCGCTTTCCACTAAGGAAAACCAGCATACTATTACTATTATAACAAAAATGTGACAGAAAGATGACAAAGGGGCTCCATCATTTTAAAGAAAAATCAGATTCCTTTTTCAAATCTGATCTGTTTCTCTATTTTGGAAAACGAACCTCTAATGGAGGCCATTTACTCTGCCAATTTTTCTTTTTCATCCGCTCTGTATAAACCGCTAAACGCTCTGGACTGGCTAAAAAATGCGGAGTCGGCTGAACAATGAAGTCTTCGATATCGCTTGTCCCATAAGGGAGAAAGAATTCTAGCTGATCGTCTTTCTTTAAGCGAACCGCAAGAGCCGTACACTGCTCGGGATATTTGGAAACCGCATCACAGGCACTGCGATAAGGAGCTGTCCCCGGACTATGCTGGTGCATATAGACTTGATTTTTCACTTCCCAAGCGTACTGAGGATAGGTCTTCTTTAATTCCTGCTCGATCTGCAGAGTCTCCTCATAGCTGATCTCAGGGTCATAAAAGACCAGATCCATATCGGTTGTCGCGTCAAACCCTGGTCTTCCAGAGAGCTGGTTCCAGATGAAATTGCGGACCGCACCCGCCGCTAACCAGGCATCTGCCAAGTCTAGATCTCGAATAATAGTCAAGACTTTCATCATCTCTTGATCCGCTTGGATCTGTTCTACTATCGCTTCTTCCGTCAGCATCTTCTTCTAATCTCCATTGTAGGGATAACCCAGGTGTTCATAAGCCTTACGGGTCGCCACGCGCCCTGTCCGGGTCCGCATGATAAAGCCTTTCTGAATCAAGTAAGGCTCATACATATCTTCTACGGTCTCTCGCTCTTCGGCAATATTGACCGATAGAGTCCCAAGCCCGACCGGGCCACCGCCGTACACTTCAATCATGGTACGCAGGATCTTTTGATCGATATAGTCCAGTCCTTCATGGTCCACATCTAGCATAGAGAGGGCCTTGTCTGTAATGGTATCGTCAATCAAGCCATCGCCCATGATCTGAGCAAAATCGCGCACCCGTTTGAGCAAACGGTTGGCAATCCGAGGAGTTCCACGACTACGAAGAGAAAGCTCTTCGGCAGCCTCGTGGGTAATTTCCATCTCAAAGATCTCGGCGGTCCGCTCGACAATCTCTGTCAAATCATCTTGCTCATAGTATTCCATGTGCCCGGTAATCCCAAAGCGAGCGCGCAAGGGATTGGACAGCATACCAGCTCGAGTCGTTGCCCCAATCAGAGTGAAGGGAGGAAGGTCCAGATGGACACTCCGGCTGCTCTCACCAGCGCCAATCATGATGTCGATGTAAAAATCTTCCATGGCGCTGTAAAGCACTTCTTCGACTGACATAGGCAGACGATGGATCTCATCGATAAAGAGGACATCGCCAGGCTCTAGATCATTGAGGATAGCTACCAGGTCACCGGCCTTTTCAATGACAGGACCAGAAGTCTGCTTAAGATTGACACCCAGTTCATTGGCAATGACAAAAGCCATGGTGGTTTTCCCAAGCCCCGGAGGGCCAAAAAGAAGGACATGATCCAGTGCTTCATCCCGAAGCTTAGCCGCCTCAATAAAGATTTTCAGCTGGTCCTTGACCTTATCTTGACCAATATATTCATGTAAATATTGCGGGCGCAACGTCCGTTCAACAGCCTCTTCATCGCCCATGATTTCATTGTCTAAAATTCTACTCATACAGTCTATTATAGCAAAAAATGATGCCTTCGGTACCACAAATAGAATGTGTTTTTTAAAGATAGTTCTCACTTGCGTTCGAACTGCGTCAATGTACCTAAGCTCGTCTACGTCCCTATCAGGCTTGGTTAGATGAAATAGGTTTAGTAATAATTACATAACGCAGTGGTTGATTGGTATCTTTGTTCGCTCTTATAGCTCCAAAGATTACCTAATCAACTGTGCGGGGGTGAGACAACGAACAATTTTAAAAAATTGTTCTGTCTCACTCCCAGAAAAAAGCCACCGGTTTTGGTGGCTCTTATAGGGAGATTATTATGAAAAAGTTTTAGGAGTTTTATCATTCAAAGTTAGGAGGTCTTTGATGATGGTATTAGTATACGATAGGAAGCTTAAACTTTCCTTATAGTTTTTCTAAAAAATCTTTTTCGAGAAAAAGAGGTGGTCCCAAGCAAGAATTTCACATCCTTTTTTGGGTCACCCCTTTCCTCCTTATTTCTTAGCAATGGCATGGTAGCTAGTCTTGCTGGTGAAGACTTGACCTGCTATCAAGATGACCTTTTCAGCTTGGTCACTGTGAATGGCATCTGGCACTGTTTGGAATTCTAGAGCCAAGCCATTGTGCTGAACCATTGGTTGGCCTTGCAGATGAACAGTTTCGTCTACGAAATTGGCTGAATATACCACCAAGGCTGGGGCTTCTGACTTAAAGGTCAAAAAACGTCCAGATGGCTGATGGTAAAGAAAGCCGGCATTTTCATGCCCTTCTGGAAGAGCAAATGGATGGTCTAATCCTTCTACCAGACGGATTTGCGGATCAGAGTCCTTAAAAAGATCCTCCAAGAGCATTGCTTGGTAGAGATGCTGGACAACCGGACTTTCTCTATCCACGGTCTGAAGAGGAACACCGTCTGGATGGATAGGGTAAAGCCCTTGATGGTTGATCTGAAAGACATGGTCATTGATCGGCTGGGTGAAGTTGCCTGATAGGTTGAAATAGCTGTGGTTGGTCGGGTTGACCAAGGTATCTTGATCCGTTTCTACCCGATAGGCAATCTCAAGTTCACCATCTTCCGTCAAACCATAGGTTACCCAGACCTTGAGATTTCCAGGGAAACCACCGGTTCCATCTGCACGTTCTGTGTATAGGGTAATTTCCTGATCCGTTACCGACTCCACGCTAAACAAAGCGCTGTCCCAGCCTGTTGATCCACTGTGGTTGCAGTTGGTACCATTATTGGCTTCCAAGTGATAGGTCTCTCCATTGAGTTCAAAACTTGCCCCTGCAATCCGGCCTGCTACCGGGCCAATACTAGCCCCATATTTAGGGCTATTGCCCACATAGTCCTCAAAGCGATCAAAGCCTAGAATAATATTCGTAAAATGGTCTTCTTTATCCGGTGTCACATATTCTAAGATCGTCGCCCCATAGGTCATGACAGATAATTGGTAACCCTTGTCATTTTCGAGGCGATAAGCCCGAACCTCTTGATTCTGCCATTTCCCAAACACGCTTTCTTGATACTGTTTCACAAACCTTCTCCTCTCACTGTTTTTCTCCATTGTATCAGTTTCACAAGAAGAAACACTCCACTTTTTATAGAAAATTAGTGGCTATTCTTTATGAAATGGATGAATGATCACCCCTTGAACAACCCGATTGACGGTACCAGTTGGTGATGGCGTGTCTGGGCGATTTTGCACCTTGAGCGAAGTCAAGAGAGAAATCAACTGACCGTAGATAATGTATGGGAAGGCACGGTAGATATCTAGGGAGTCTGCTGATGCTTTCACCAACACTTCCCGTACATGCTCGATCCCTGCAGCTTGATCGGTCAAGAGGACAACTTGACGGGCAATCCGATCTCCTGCAACTTCTCCAACCAAGTCCAGATCATACTGACGGGTATAAGGATCAATGGATCCAAAGACCAAGACGAGAGTCTGGTCATTGATGAGGGATTTTGGACCGTGACGGAAACCGACAGGACTCTCATACATGGTTGCGATTTTGCCTGCTGTTAATTCCAAAATCTTGAGCTGGGCTTCATGGGCTAGGCCAAAGAAAGGTCCTGCCCCCAGGTAGATCACGCGCTCGAAGTCTAGATCGACCACTTCTTTGACCGCACGGTCCTTCTCCAAGATTTGCTCTGACAGATGAATCAGTTCTTCTACTCGTTTTTCTTTCATCTCTTCCTCGCTTGGATCAAAGACCAAGAGAGCTGTCAAGAGCATGGAGGTAAAGCTAGAGGTCATGGCAAAACCAGCATCGTTGGTTTCTTTCGGCTGTAAGAGCAAGAGATTGCGCTCATCTCCGTGGGCTTGCTGGGCCAGTTTTCCTTCTTCGGCACAGGTAATGGTGATCTGATAAAGTTCATCGACCAAGCCTTGGGCCAACTGCACGGTTGCGACACTTTCTGGCGAATTGCCACTCCGGGCAAAAGATACTAAAATCGTCGGAACCTCTTTTTTCAAATAGGTTTGAGGATGAGCTACGATATCCGTCGTCGCAATGGATTGAAAATTCCAGTGGCGTTCATCGTGCACTTCCTGCAAGTAAGGAACCAAGGTATCCCCCACATATGCTGAGGTTCCTGCCCCTGTCAAGATGACCTTGATATAGTCATGCTCTTGCCCAATCTTTTCTAAGAAAGCTTTGATTTCCGCTTTTCTTTCTTGGTACAAGCGAGCCGTTTCTTTCCAAACACTTGGTTGTTGGTAAATCTCACGTGTTGTGATCTCTGCTCCTAGCTCCTGCAAGTCTTCTTTTGTATAGTCTAACATAGAACCTGTTGTTCCTTTCTACAATCTAACGTTGATAAATGGGAAAGGAGCCTGAGATGATGCTCCCAGACTCCCATACCAACCTACTCATCTTCATCATCATCAAGGTTTGACAAGAGGTCATTGACCTTGACAATACTTTCTTTTGCACGTTCAGGGTAGTCCCCTTCATTACCAGTCAGGCTACTATTGATGAATTCGATAACCATCGGAAGATTCATCCCTGCGTATAAGTCAATCGCACGTCCTTCAAGGATCAAGCGGCTCACGGTGTTGCAAGGAGTTCCTCCCAAGAGATCGGCAAATACAATATAGTCTTCTAGACCTTGGACTGTTGCTTCGAATTTAGCAGTAAAGTCTTCTGGTCCTTCTTCTGGTAAGAGTGCAACCGTATGGATGGATTCTTGTGGTCCCATAATCATCTCTGTGCTCGCTTTGAGCTCTTCACAAAAGCGACCATGGCTGACCAATACTAACTCTTTTGCCATACCTTACTCCATTATTCCATTCCAAAGAAGAAATGTCCAAAGGCAGAGAAGGAAATAGCTGCGACGATAATCAACAAGATAGCCTTGGTTGAGTTCATACCTTTACGTCCAAGCAACCAGTAGATCACACCTGTGATAATAGCTGGAACCAAGCGTGGGAAGATCAAATTGAGCATGTCTTGGATATCGATGGCTTTGTCCCCGATGTGTGGCATCCAGGTTACATCCACATTGATCATCGTTGCAATCAAGGCACCGACCATGAAGATACCAAGTACAGAAGCTGCTTCGATCAAAGCTGTCAAGGTACTTTGCATGTTGTTGATTAAGTTGGTACCTTCTTTATAAGCGAATTCCAACTGTTTCCAACGGAAGATATCATAAGCAACTGCCACAGCAATCCAAAGGAAGATACCCCATGGTTGACCTTGTGACGCGATGGTTGCTGCAATAGATCCCATAATAGCTGGAACCAAAGATCCAAAGATAGAGTCTCCAAGAGGGGCAAATGGTCCCATGAGACCTGTCTTGATCCCGTTAACCGCATCTTTAGAGTTGACACCATCTTTTTCTTCCAAAGCCAAATCAAAACCAGTGATAATGGTGTGGAAGAATGGAGAAGTATTGAAGAATTGCGTATGCAATTTCATCATTTCTTTCAATTCAGGTGTGCCATCTCCATACATTTTCCGCAATTGTGGAAGAAGCATGTAAAGGTAACCAGAAGCCTGCATCCGTTCGTAGTTCCAACCTAATTGGAAGGTGAAGAGGCTACGTTTGTTGATTTGTTTAAAATCTTCTTTTGTTAGTTTGTAATTAGAATTCGTCATCTTCAATTTCCCCGCTTTCTACATTGCTTGCTGGAGCAGCTACGACTGTACGTTGACTGTTTTTGAAGTGTTGTACTGCAAGGAAGATACCGATAATGGCAATACCAATCATAGATACACTCTTGAAGTTGTTAACAAAAGTAATAGCTTGTTCTTTTGGAAGTTTAGCGAACACATCAGAACCAACAATGCTAGACACTGCAGCACCAAGGCTTTGAACATTGCTGTAAAGCACTGTCAACATCGCTGTCAAGCCAAAACCAAGGGCAAGATAGTGAAGGTGACGTTTCACAGGCAAGTAGTGAAGCAAGATCGCAAATCCAAGACCAGGAAGCATACGTCCTGCAAGAGTCAAGCCGTTTGCGAACCATTGATATTTTGCAACAAAGTCAACAACAGATTGGACAAAAGCACCACCAAAGGCAAGAGCCAAGAAGACTGGAAGGGCACGAGAGAGAGCCCAAGGAACAGCACCAAGAAGGTAGTTGCGTTCAATTCCTTTATAATCAAAGCGTTCGATCGCCGCATCAATACGGTGTGCAAAGGCAGTAGTACTCATACGGCCAAGGATATCTGCATAGGTCAAGAGAGCAGCTACGGGAACGGCAATAGTTGAAATCGCAATTTCTGGTTTAATACCTTGCGCTACTGAAAAGGCAGTTGCAAGAACGGCACCAGAAGTGGCGTCAATACGAGAAGCTCCACCGAAAGTACCTACACCGAGCACTGTCAATTGGAGAGACGCTCCGATAAAGAGACCTGTTCCTAAATCCCCCATAACAAGTCCTGTAATGAAACCAGCAAAGACTGGTGAGCCTGCTGATGAAACAATCGTCAACTCATCACAGATTTGATAAGCTGAGTACAAAGTAAGTAGTAAAATTTGCCACCATTGTATCATGACAATTTCCTCCTAAAAATTTTCTTTTACTTTAATAACTTCATAAAGTCTTCTGCAGTGTCGTTTGGCACCATCTGAGACGTAATCTTTACACCTTTTTCGTGGATCTTGTTGAAGTCTTCCACGTCCGCGTCCACCACATTGATCGAGCGGGTAATCGCACGTGTCTCATCAGATTGAGACATATTGCCGACATTCAGCGTTTCAAGCTGAACACCTGCTTCGATCAAACGAAGGAAACGATCAGGTTTGCGAGCTACGATAAAGAGTCGTTGGCTATCATATTTTCTAGCCAAGATATTTTCCGCAGCCTTTGCGACTGGCAAGATACTGAGCTTAACACCAGGTGGTGTCGCTAGTTTCAAGCCACTTTTTTCAATATCATTTTGAGCGACTTCATCATCGATCACCATGATACGTGAAACATTTAGTTTGGTAGTCCAAAGATTGGCTACCTGCCCGTGGATCAAACGTCCATCAATACGGCATCCTACAATAGTCATAAGTTTTCCCCCTTTACTTCTTTGAATGTAGGTTGTTGAACAAGTTCAAGTGTCTCTTGGTAACGCCCTTCTGTCTCAAAGACGATCAGGCTATTAGCTCCTTCTTTGAGGAAACCATGAGGCACGTAAAGTGAAGTGGTCGGTCCGACCTCCCAGAAACGACCAAGGTTATGGCCATTGACAAAGACGACCCCTTTCCCAAATCCTGTCATATCCAGATAGGTGTCAAGGGTGTGGTCCAGCTGAAAATCATATCGGTAAAATGCTGGAGCACCTGCCTGCCATTCCTTTGAAAAATCGAGCTGACTGAGATCTTGTAAATCCAGTGGGTACTGCTTCCAATGCAGGTGGAAATGCAAATCCACACAGACACCTGTGCGAATGCCCTTGTGCTGGCTATCAGCCAAGAGCTTGTGCCCATAGTTGACACGTCCCATATTCTCAAGCAAGATTTTTAAATTCGTAACCGCTTTCTTTTTTCCTTTGATAAAAAGATCTTCACCGATCTCTGTTTGGTATTGCGTTGCTACATGTTGATCATCCAGGTAAATCTGTACCCGATCTCGACCATCAATGATGCGCAGTCTTTCTTCTTCCGCATCCAACTCAAGGTCTGTCTCATATAGGAGATAACCTGTGGTTTGCCCCAACTCTTCCATCTTTTCGGGATAAAGGCTGGTCTCGACTTGAGCCAAATTATCCAGATTCCCAAAAAGACTAGTCTTGGCCGCCAATTGCAAGGTCTGTTCTGGTAAACACTCTTTGATGAGCGGTTCTTGCTGTGGGTATTCCGGATAATAGGTCGCCATCATTTTTTGAATAGCATAATACTTCTCCGTCGGATTGCCCTGCTCATTGAGCAAAGCCCCATAGTCATAGGACGTCACCTGTGGCAAATCAAGCGTCCCCCGAGCTGAACAACCATTCATGAAGCCAAAATTGGTTCCGCCATGAAACATGTAGAGATTAATGGAGCCAAGCTCCAAGACCTCATGGACAGCTTCAGCCAACTCCTCTGGGTCCCTTTGAATCACAGGTTCTTTCCAGCGGGTAAACCAGCCATCCCAGAATTCCATACACATCAAGGGCCATCTCTTGCCGTATTCGTCAAAGAATTCTTTCATTTGACCAAAGTTATAGGCTGCTTTGGAACCGAAGTTTCCTGTCACGAAGAGGTCTTCTTCGATCAAGGTTCCTGCTCTTAGAGTTGCTCGCCATGGACCATCTGATGTAAAGAGAGGACAGGTCACGCCTTTTTCCTTCATCAAATCCCGAATGGCACGAAGATAATCCTTGTCTTCTCCATAAGAGCCGTACTCATTTTCCACCTGCATCATGAGGATTGGACCACCCTGATCCACTTGGTAGGGTGTTAACAACCCAAGCAAGCGATCATAATAACGATCCACTGCTTCGATAAAGGCTGGGTCTGATGAGCGAATTCGCAGGTCTTCTTCCAAGAGCCAGGCTGGTAATCCACCAAATTCCCACTCTGCACAGATAAAGGGCGACGGCCTTACAATCATGTAAAGTCCAAGGGATTGGCCGGTTTGAATGAAACGCTCTAGATCCAATCGACCACTAAAGTCAAACTGCCCTTTGCGGGGTTCGTGCGCATTCCAAGGGACATAGGTCTCAACCGTGTTAAACCCCAAAGCCTTTAGATTATACAAGGAATGATACCAGTCTGCTGGGTCAATTCGGAAATAATGGATCGCTCCGGACAAAATCTTGAAGTGTTGACCTTTTAAATAGAAAGCATCGCGAATCTCAAAAACTCCCATAAACGCCCCCTTTCTTATATGTAACCCTTTTCATTTATTAATATAATAAATTATTTAAAAAATGTCAACACTTTTATAAAAAATATGTTAAAATAGGGTTAAATAAGAGAAATCTAAAGAGAGGTAGCACTATGGCAATTCCAAAGTACCAACACATCAAAGATGAATTGAAGCAGCAAATTATCTCCGGAAAATTTGAAAATGGAGATAAATTTTATACTGAAGCTGAACTCATTAAAATTTATGATGTCAGCTCTATCACCGTTGTCCGTGCTTTGAACGACCTCGCTGCTGATGGCTACATTGTCCGTCAGCAAGGAAAAGGAACCTTTGTTTCTCGTGCTCGAAAACACAAACTGGTTGAATTTTCAGATGTTGAGACCTTCCCAATCCAAAAGGCCAAAGTCAAAGTTCTCTCTATTAAACGTGGAAATACCTTAAGCATCCTAGACAAACTAGGCCTCAACCCAACGCAATTCTACTATAAGATCGAACGGACTCGCCAGACAGGGGATGATACCTATATCTTCCACCAAACCTATGTTCCTGAACAATACATCAATCCAAACTATCCAAATTTGGAATACTACAGCTCTATCTATGATCGCTTCAAAGAAGACTATCACATTCATATGAATGATGAGCACTTCGAAGAAGTCAACGAAATCGTCTTTCCTACACCAAGCAAGATTGCTAAAGTATTGAAGATCGACGAAAATTTCCCAACGGTCAAACAAGTGAAGACGACCAAGCTAGAAGCGACTGGCCAAATCCTTGAGTACTCTGAAACCTATAAACGCGGTGACTACTACAAGATCAAGTTCATCTCCTGTGACCGCGATCACTAAGAACCAAAAAGACTGAGACATCTCGGTCTTTTTTATAGCTCCAGTATAGCATGTTGAAAACGATTTCTAAAGACCTCTTTAAAAATATATATAATTAGTGATAGTTTAGCTATAAAAAGTTTAAAAAGGGAGTGGGAAAGAACTCCGACTAGTTAAAAAGAGTTCGTCTTCCCCACCCCCGCACAGTTGAGTAGGTCATCTTTGGAGCTTCATAAGCGAACAAAGATACCAATCAACCACTGCGTCTTGCAGTTAGTCTTATCAAACATCAAAGGCTGGACAGTTTTTGCCCAGCCTCTTTCGTCTATTTTTCAAATTCCCTTTTTCGTTGCGATTAGTCACCCAAACCGATGCGTTCGAAGATTTCATCCACCCGTTTGGTGTAGTAAGTTGGGTTGAAGATTTCGTCGATTTCTTCTTGAGTGAGACGTGAAGTTACTTCTGGATCTGCTTCAAGAAGTGGTTTGAAGTCTACTTGGTTATCCCATGATTGGGCAGTCTTCGGTTGAACAAGGTCGTAAGCTTGCTCACGTGTCATCCCTTTTTCAATCAAAGTCAACATGGCACGTTGGCTGAAGATCAAACCAAATGTAGAGTTCATGTTGCGAATCATGTTTTCTGGGAAGACTGTCAAGTTCTTAACGATGTTTCCGAAACGGTTGAGCATGTAGTCAATCAAGATAGTTGTATCTGGTGCGATGATGCGCTCAGCTGATGAGTGAGAGATATCACGCTCGTGCCAAAGGGCTACGTTTTCATAAGCTGTGACCATGTGACCACGGATCACACGCGCAAGACCTGTCATGTTTTCAGAACCGATTGGGTTACGTTTGTGAGGCATTGCTGAAGATCCTTTTTGACCTTTGGCAAAGAACTCTTCCACTTCACGTTGTTCAGATTTTTGAAGACCACGGATTTCAGTTGCCATACGCTCGATAGAAGTTGCGATGCTCGCAAGAACTGCAAAGTACTCAGCGTGAAGGTCACGAGGAAGGACCTGTGTAGAGATTTCTTGAGCACGGATACCCAATTTATCGCAGACGTATTTTTCAACGAATGGTGGGATGTTAGCAAAGTTACCAACCGCACCAGAAATCTTCCCAGCTTCCACACCAGCAGCCGCATGCTCGAAACGCTCGATGTTGCGCTTCATTTCGCTGTACCAAGTCGCCAATTTCAAACCAAATGTTGTCGGCTCAGCGTGCACACCGTGGGTACGACCCATCATGATAGTGAACTTGTGTTCTTTCGCTTTGTCAGCGATGATGTTGAGGAAGTTTTCAAGGTCCTTGCGGATGATGTCGTTGGCTTGTTTGTATAGGTAACCATAGGCCGTATCTACCACGTCAGTAGAAGTCAAACCATAGTGAACCCACTTACGCTCTTCACCAAGCGTTTCAGAAACCGCACGTGTGAAGGCCACCACATCGTGGCGAGTTTGCTGCTCGATTTCCAAAATACGGTCGATGTCAAAGTCCGCTTTTTCGCGGATCAAAGCCACATCTTCCTTAGGAATTTCTCCCAATTCAGCCCAGGCTTCATCCGCCAAGATTTCCACCTCAAGCCAAGCACGGTATTTATTTTCTTCAGTCCAAATGTTCGCCATTTCTGGGCGAGAGTAACGTTCGATCATATTATTATTTTCCTTTCTTTTGATGTTTCACTTATTTGGGGCGGACGTCAGCAGCTTCCTGCGGAATCTCATGACTAAATCTTGAGCCTCTAGTCTCAAGATTTCCGTCGCTTACGCTTTCCCCACGGCGTGAAACATCCGTTTAACGAACAAAAATAGTTTTGTTATAACTGTTTATCTTCAATAGCTTTGGTTTGCCTGTATTCAAATGCTTCAGCATTTTCATTCAGCTCCACCGTTAATTCTTTATGAGATGCTAAAATACTTTTAATTTTATCAAAGGGAACCTTGAAATACTCTTTTCTTCCATTCACCTTATTTACTTTATAATTAGCAAGTTGATTGTGTAATTCTGTTTCCAGTGCAAATGCTTCCTCACTAAATATCAAAGCATGGACATCAAATTGAAATGGTACAGATGCACTGCTCAACTCCCTGATTCGTTCTAACGGCTCTAAACGGCGAGTTACTCCAATTTTATATACATCTTCACCAAAAGACCCTATGTTAGATATCACATACACATATCCTGCTGTTGCATGGCCTTCTCGGTAATCAATGTCTTCTTCAATTTCATCTAATTCAGATAGTTTATCTTGATATTCAGTCAATTGGCGTCTGAGTTCATCTACTTCATCATTTTTTGCTTCTTTTAGCAACTCTGTTACCTTGGCAACCATATTTTTAAAGTGATCTCTATCCTTTTCCAATTGCTTTCGTTTCGCTTTAATCTCAGCTTGAAGTTTTTTATCTTCTCGTTCCTTTTCCCGTTGTTCACGAAGCAACTCTTTTTCTTCTTGCTTCTGAAGCTCGTACTCAACAGCCAATTGAAATTCAAGCAATTTCAGTTGTAAATATTCTGGACTAATCTCTATACCATTACTAGCATAAATTTTGTTCAACTGATCAAACGAGCGTATAAGAGCGGTCTTCTTATTCTCAACATTAGCAGGCGTTGCTTTTACTAGTAAGGCATCTGCTTCCCCATTAAAACCTCGAATTGCCACCTTTTTTAATTTATTTTGAATCGCACGCCCCTTTTTTTCACTGTTGTTAAAAGTGTAGGTCCAAATAATCTTTGCAGCACTATCATTTTTAACAAGTTCTTTTTCCCTAAGTCTAAGATTTTCTAAAGCTTCTTTGTATTGAAGTGAATCAGTGAATTTATATTGCCGATTAAAAAAGCCAAATTCTTGTAAACCTAAGTCATCATTTGCTAAAGAAATTTCATAATTTAAACGATCAAGCTCACTCTGTTTATTTGCTAATTCTTCGTTTAAAGAATATATTTCCTTAGCAGTTTGTATTTGTAATTTTAATTCATCTAAACTCTTTTTCTTTAATTCTATTTCTTGGTTTAATTTTTGAATTTTATTTTCTAGAACTTCATCTTTAGGCTTCCCAAAACTAAATATCCCCATATACTAAGTTCTCCTATTCAAATTCTTCTTTCCCAATCCACACTGATGGATAGTGATCTAATGTATTCAAATCCGTATCTAACGGTAGATCATAGATGGCTAAATAGTTTTCAGGATATTGTGCAACTAGCTCTTCATACTTAGCTTTCACTTTTTCGTGATCACTGCTAGCATACAAGACTTCGACGACTGCCCCTGTCTTCTCTTTTTCAACAAAGGCGTTGACGATAAGTTGAATCATATCAATGTCTCCACTTTAAATAATACCTAGATCAGTCCTTATGACTTGTTCAAGTTCCCAACAAATATCATCCAATTTATTGTTTCTACCATCGTTATATTCTAAAGGTCTACCTGTAATAAAAGCGTTTTGCCAAGTAACCTCAAACTTGACTAAGCAATTTTTTACGTCTTGACTGGCATACAATTCAATAATCTTATCGGTACTTCTAAATCGTTCATATTCTTTCTTAGCTAAAAAATACTGATTTTTGATTTTTTCTATTTCCTTGATATAGTATTCTCTATTCCGAATTTCTGTTTTGATATCTTCTTCGTCTTGATAAGTAAGACCTTTTCGCTCTAATCGCTTTTGATAATCTTCTTTAATCTGAATTTCTAAAATTCTATTCACCGCATCAAAGTTTTCTGAATGAAAGTTAGGTCCATTTGATAATAGAGTCATGACATCATATGGAGTTCTATTTGGAAATAAAGATATTATCCTGATTAACTCGTTATAAGGTTCCGTTAATTTTTCTTGTTTTTTTACTTGGCTCTGTATTTTTCGTTCTTGTATCTTCGATTTTCGTTTATCAACATAGATATAAATCCCCCATAAGAAGCTAAGAATTCCTATAATCGCTAATACAGATTGCCAATTAAAATAACCGTGTTCATTTGTAAATAACTTATCCACTAAAAATCAATCCTTTTCCAGCAGTAGTCTGGCTCCTCTTGTTTAACAATGCGTTGACAATAATTTGAATCATAAACTAGTCTCCATTTAGCATTAAAGATTATCATTTTCTGAGTCTTCATGTATAGAAAATTCAAATGAAATTCTCTCAGGATGTCTAGGCAGACCGTAACTACTCAGATAATCCTTAACTTCCTTCACGGAACAAGAATATTCTAAGACTAGCTGATTGCCAGTTCTGTCTAAAATATGAATCCCCTCTCTATCCGCAATCTCTGGAACAATCAAATCGTCCGTATAAGTCAGTGTTACGGTCGTTATTTCATCATCCAGCAATTCATCAAATTCTTCTGTCATTTCAAAAATCAATCCCCTCACCAAACTCCTCAACCTCGTCTGGCACATCACTAAACAAAGTCACATGTCCCATCTTGCGATTGTGCTTTGCTTCTAGTTTACCATACATGTGGAGGTGGGCGCTTGGATTTTCTGTGACATAACACTCAGCTGCTTCGACGTGTTGGCCGAGGACATTGAGCATGACAGCTGGCGCATGGAGATGGATTGCTGGAAGTGGCGCTCCGAGAACGCCCAAGATATGCGTGTCAAACTGTGAAAAGTCGCAAGCTTCGATTGAGTAGTGACCAGAATTGTGTGGGCGTGGTGCGATTTCGTTGACGATGATGTCATCAGCTGTCGCAAACATTTCCACACAAAGGGTACCAGAGAGGTTAAGTTGCTCGGCAATCTTCACAGCCATGGCTTTAGCTTTCTCAGCTAGACTATCAGAAATGCGAGCGGGCACGATGGTTTTAGAAAGGATGTTGTTGCGGTGGATATTTTCCTGAACTGGGAAAACTGTCACATCCTTACCGTTACCAGACACGATGACTGAAATTTCAAGGTCGAAGTTAACGAACTCTTCCAAGACACACTCGGCTGAGTTAGCAAGGGCATTTGCCTCTTCCAAATCGTCGGCTGATGTGATGACTTTTTGACCATGTCCATCGTAACCGCCTGTCGCAGTCTTAAGGACATACTTTTTAGAAAAGTCAATATCTTCTAAATCAAGGCTAGATGTCACTACCTTGTAAGGGGCAACGGTTACTTTAGCCTTGTTTGAGAGAAAGTCCTTCTCAAAAATACGGTTTTGTGAAATGCGAAGCAGGTCTGTTCCTTGTGGGAGCTGACCGTCTTTGATAACAGCGTCAAGGCCGTCAGCGTCGACATTTTCAAACTCATAAGTGAGAACATCACAGCGGTCCGCCAACTGACGAAGGGCATCCACATCGTCGTAAGGGGCCACGATAACCTCAGACACACGAGAAGATGGACAATCTGCTGCAGGATCAAGGGTGATAACCTTGTGGCCCATGTAGATAGCTGAGATAGCCATCATCTGACCGAGCTGGCCACCACCGATGATACCAATGGTTTTAGTTGAGCTCATTTGTAGACTCCTCTGCGATTTTTCCTTGTTCTTCAGCAAAGTTAGCAAGCGCATCCGCAATGCCCTTGTCTTCTACTGAGAGGAGACGAAGGGCAAAGAGGGCTGCATTAGTCGCACCAGCTTCACCGATAGCCATGGTTGCGACAGGTACACCACCTGGCATCTGAACGATAGAATAAAGAGAATCCACACCGCTAAGGGCACGAGACTTGACAGGTACCCCGATGACTGGAAGAGTTGTTTTAGCAGCAACCATACCTGGCAAGTGAGCAGCGCCACCCGCACCTGCGATGATGACCTTGATGCCACGGCTACGTGCTTCTTCGGCATGTTTGAACATGAGGTCCGGCGTCCGATGTGCGGAAACAACTTTCTTTTCGTAAGCGACACCGAAGTTGTCGAGGACTTCAGCGGCTTTTTGCATGGTTGCCCAGTCGGATTTTGAGCCCATGATAATGGAAATTACTGGTTTCATTTTTTCTCCTTTTTTGATAATGGTCTTAGGTGGTGGGGACGGAAGCAAACCTTCGGTTTCATTCCTAAACTTTGAGCCTAAGGTCTCAAAGTTTCCCCCGACCAGAACATTCACTGTTCTGGTCTTTTCACCACGGCGACCATTATCGGGTTTGGCGACTTCGTCGCCTAAAATAGCAATGATATTTGAAAACTCGAAGAAAACCACAGAGTGACAAGGCAAAGCGACGAAGATAGAACTAACGTTCAGCAAGGAGCTTTAACACAGGCAATCGAAGGTTTTCAAAGAGTTTTATTTGTTAGCCTTGCTACCGATATCCGTACGATAGAATAGGCCTTCTGTGTTTTGTTTGTTGAGTTCGTTGTAGATGATGTTTTGACCGTCTTTTACGGTGTCTGCTGTGGTAACCAGCATGTAGACACGTCCACCGTTTGAGAGGAGGTCTTGGCCATTTTCAGCGAATTTGGCACCAGCATAGTAAGTGATGATGTCACCATCTGTCTTGGCTGGAAGTTTGACACCCTTCTCATAAGCGAGTGGATAGCCGTTTGAAGCTACAACCACGCCCAATGTCACACCCTTGTCCGTCCAAGTGATGGCTGGCTCTTTGCCATCCAAAATGTCAGTGATGTTTTGCGCAAAGTCAGATGTCAAACGAGGCAAGATAATTTGCGTTTCAGGATCTCCAAAACGAGAGTTGAACTCGATGACTTTCGGTCCATCAGCAGTCAAGATTAGCCCCGCGTAAAGGACACCAAGGTAGGGACGGCCTTCTTTAATCATACCTTCAAGAACCGGCTTGACAATGGTGTCAACCGCTGTGTCAACCATGCTCTGTGGCAAGTGAGGAACCGGCGCATAGGCACCCATCCCACCAGTGTTGGGACCCTTGTCGCCATCATAGGCACGTTTGTGGTCCTGAGCCGTTGGCATAATGTAGAATTTATCTCCATTGACAAAGGCAAAGAGAGAAAACTCTTCCCCGTCAAGAAATTCCTCGATGATCACACGCGCACCAGAGTCCCCAAATTTATTGTCTAAAAGCATCTCGTGAGCGGCTTCAACTGCTTGCTCAACTGTCTCCGCAACGACGACACCTTTCCCAAGGGCCAAGCCGTCTGCCTTGACGACGATTGGAGCACCTTTTTCTTCGATGTAGGCCTTGGCTTCTTCGAAATCTGAAAATGTGCCATAGGCTGCTGTCGGAACGTCGTACTTGACCATGATTTCCTTAGCAAAATCCTTGGACCACTCCAGCTCAGCCGCAACCTTGGTCGGACCAAAAGCCTTGAGACCAGCTGCATTGAAATCATCCACGATTCCAGCCGCAAGGGCATCATCTGGACCGATAAAGGTCCAAGCAATATCGTTGACTTTTGCGAAGTCAATCAGCTTAGAATGTTCGGATATTCCGATATTGATCAAATCTAGACCATCTAATCGCATCCCGTCATTACCAGGAGCCACAAAAACCTGCTCAACGTCTGTAGACTCCAACAATTTCTTAGCAATCGCATGCTCACGACCGCCAGATCCAACAACCAAAAGTTTCATCTCGAACCTCTTTTGCGAATTATTTTATTAAATTATATCATAATCGTTCGTTTTATTCTAATGATTTCAGCAAAAGCCTCCTATTTTCAGTAGAATCCAAACATTTTTTGCTATTTCCTCCTATTTCTCATTTTTTTCCGAATAGTATAGGTGAGACCTACTAATTGACGAAAAGGAGTATTATGCAAACAATCAAAAAATTTGTTGTACTGACTTGTGCGACATGGGGGATGCAAGCCTCTATTGCCCATGCAAATCAAGCGACCAATGCTATCTATGCCGAAAAAGGGCAGCTGGTGATTCATCTTGGAAACGTCCCGGATAAGTATCAAAAAATCCAAGTTCCCGTCTGGTCTGACCAAAATGGCCAAGATGACCTGATTTGGTATCCAGTGGAACGCAGTGACAAAGGATTTGATCTACAAGTGCCATTGACCAATCATTCTGATCAAGCTGGACTTTATCATGTCCATGTCTATGGAGTGGAGGCAAATGAACAGCTAACCGGTCTTTACCCTCTCACGACCAGCGTCCAGCAAAAAGACCTGGCTTCCTCCCAGCCAAAGATTACGATCACACCCATCTCCCAACAAGAATTTGAGGTAGACCTAAAGTTGTTCGAAGACGTTGACGAGATTGTCTTCCCCATCTGGTCTGAAGAAAATGGGCGGGATGATCTGGTCTGGTATCCCGCAAAGAAGGTCGCACCTGGACATTTCCAACTGCGCTTTCAAGCTCAAAAACACAAGGGAAATGGGCTATTTCACCTACATGTCTATCAGAAAAGCCAAGGACAACTAAAAGGACTATTCCCCACTACCTTTCAAGTGGAAAAGGCAAAGCCAAAGCTCACGCCACTCGCGACACATCCAGGGAACACCTATCCCATTGGTGAATGTACCTGGGGAGCCAAAGAATTAGCCCCTTGGGCCCATAACTGGTGGGGAAACGGTGGCATGTGGGCAACTAGTGCACGCGCTGCGGGATTCCGGACAGGAGACATCCCAGAGGTCGGTGCCATCGCCTGTTGGGACAATGGGGGATATGGGCACGTCGCCTTGGTTACGGATGTCGAACATGACCAAAAAATTCAGATCCAAGAGGCTAACTACAACGGCCATCGCTATATCGACAACTTCCGCGGTTGGTTCGATCCAACCAACCCCATCTGGGGAACCGTCACCTATATCTACCCAGATTAAGGCCTTCATAACCAGCAGAAAGGGAGTGGGAAAGAACTCAGACTATTTAAAAAAGGTTGAAAAGGTTCCCCAAACCTTTTCAATCTTCCCACCCCGCACAGCTTCAACAGTCTGGGAGACTGTTGAAGGTTGTGGATAAAGGAAACTTTGTTTCCTTCATTAGGTTATCTTTGGAGCTTAAAAAGCGAAAAAAGATACCAATCAACCACTGCATCTTGTAGTTATTCCTATCAAACATCAAAGGCTGGACATTTTTTGCCCAGCCTTTTTTGATTAATGTCTAAAATGTCTCACGCCTGTAAAGATCATGGTCAAACCATATTTATCAGCCGCTTCGATTGACTCTTGGTCACGAACGGATCCTCCTGGTTGGATGATCGCTTTAATCCCTGCTTTAGCGATTTCTTCCACATTATCCGCAAATGGGAAGAAGGCATCTGAAGCAAGAACAGCGCCGTCAAGACGGTCTTTAGCTTGGTCAATAGCGATACGGACTGAAGCCACACGATTGGTTTGACCTGGGCCGACACCAAGTGTCATGTGGTCATTGGTCACGATGATACCATTTGATTTGACATACTTGATCGCTTTCCAAGCAAACTCAAGAGCTGTCGCTTCTGTCTCAGTTGGTTGGCGTTTCGTCACCACTTGCCAGTCAGCTGGACTTTCTTTCACCACGTCTTGGTTTTGAACGAGGAGACCGCCAACAACACCAGTGTATTCTGCTTCCACTTCACTATCATCTTGAGCGTCAAATGGTAGCTCAAGAATCCGCAAGTTTTTCTTCTTGGTAGTCAAGATTTCAAGCGCTTCGTCTGTATAGCTTGGCGCAATGATGATTTCAAGGAAGACACCGTGCATTTTTTGAGCTGTCGCAGCATCTACCTCACGGTTGAGAACCACGATTCCACCGAAAATCGATACTGGGTCAGACTCATAAGCGTAGTCCCACGCAGTTTCGATATCGTCAGCTTGACCAATGCCACATGGGTTCATGTGTTTAAGAGCCACAACGGTTGGACGGTCTTTGAAATCACGGATGATCCGGATAGCCGCATCAGCGTCACGGATATTGTTGAAGGACAATTCTTTCCCGTTCAACTGTTTCGCTGAAGCGATGGAGTAATCCGTTGGCAAAGCTTTTTGGTAGAAGTCTGCGTCTTGTTGAGGGTTTTCACCATAACGCATTAGTTGCTTAAGGTCATAAGTCAATGTGAGTTTTTCAGGTTTTTCTTCACCCACTTGAGCAGTGAAGTATTCTGCAATCAAAGCATCATAGGCTGCTGTATGACGGAAGACTTTCGCTGCCAACCGTTGACGAGTTTCGTAACTTGTTTCGCCGTTTGCTGCCAATTCGTCAAGCACAACAGCATAGTCAGCCGGATCTACCACAACTGTTACGCTAGCGTGGTTTTTAGCTGCTGAACGAAGCATAGATGGCCCACCAATATCGATATTTTCAACCGCATCCGCGTAAGTCACGTCTGGTTTAAGGATGGTTTCCTTGAATGGGTAAAGGTTGACCACAACAAGGTCAATCAATTCGATATTATTGTCTTTGGCCGCTTGAAGGTGGCTATCGAGGTCACGACGAGCAAGGAGACCACCGTGGATATTTGGGTGGAGAGTCTTCACACGACCGTCCATCATTTCTGGGAAACCAGTCACATCGTCGATAGCAATGGTATCAACACCAGCATTGTCAAGGGCAACTTTAGTCCCACCTGTCGAGATGATGTCCCAACCGAGTTTTTTGAGTTCTTGGGCAAATTCAACAATGCCCGCTTTGTCTGAAACACTAATTAGTGCGCGTTTAGTCATTTTTTCTTTCTTTTCCTTTTTTAAAAAGTTCTTTATCTGCTACAGTCGAAAATGTTCTTTCCGATCAATGGCTTCCTTATTTTCGTGCTACTCCCAAACGTTCCAAGACTTCTGGATAGAGCTTGTACTCTGTTTCGTGGATGCGAGTTTCGAAAGTATCAAGGGTATCACCTTCAAGACGTGGCACACGGACTTGTTTGATAACCTTACCAGTATCAACGCCAGAATCCACCCAGTGAATGGTCACACCGCTCTCAGCAACGCCTGCATTCCAAGCATCCTCAATACCATGAGCACCAGGGAATTCAGGGAGATAAGCCGGGTGAATATTGATGATACGGCCTTCATAAGCTGCTAGCAAGGTTGGACTGACGATTTTCATATAGCCGGCCAAACAAACTAGGTCAATCTGGTGCTCATCCAAAAGTTTGACAATAGCTTCTTCATAAGCTGCTTTATTGTCAAATTCCTTGAGTTCAAAGGCATGACTCACCACGCCAAGGTTTTTGGCACGTTCTAAGACATAGGCATCCCGGTGATCGGAAAAGACAAATTCTACTGGAAATTGTTCCGCAATCACCTGAAAGTTTGAGCCGTTGCCAGAGGCAAAAACAGCAATTTTCATATTCGATACAAAGGGACGTTTCGGCTAGCCGAACAGTTTCGTAGAAAAATAGGAAATCATTGCTGGGTGCTTGCACACAAAATGATTTCTCTTTTTTCCTAGAAAATGAGTCCCGTGTTCAGTTAGGCTAGCTAACTAAACACTCCTTTCTACAATTTCTCCGTATAAAATGGTGATATCACCATTATTTAATCACCACACTTGCGCCATCTTTCTTCACAATCCGACCAATTTCATAAACAGGTTCGTCAAGAAGTTCTTTGACACGTTCCACATTTTCTGGTTTCACTGCAAGCATGAGACCAATTCCCATGTTGAAGATTTCAAACATTTCTTCATGTTTGATTTGGCCATATTTTTCAAGGGCTTTGAAAATTGGAAGAACTGGCACTTTGCTTTCATCAATTTCAGCAGCCAAGTCATCTGAGAACATACGTGGTACATTTTCGATGAAACCACCACCTGTGATGTGAGCAATCCCATTCACCAATTCTTCTTTGATGAGTGGCAAAGCTGCTTTGACGTAGATACGAGTTGGTTCCAAAAGAACGTCTTTAAGTTTCTTCCCTTCCAATTCTGGGAGAACTTCTTCACCTGTGTAATCTGCAAAGACACGACGAACAAGTGAGTAACCATTTGAGTGGATTCCGCTTGAAGCAAGTCCAAGAATCACATCCCCTTTAGCTACTTTTGAACCGTCGATGATTTGAGATTTTTCTGCAACACCGACAGCAAACCCAGCCAAATCATAGTCATCTTCACCATACATGCCAGGCATTTCAGCTGTTTCCCCACCGATAAGGGCTGCACCAGCCTGCACACAACCTTCTGCAACACCAGCAACGACTTGCTCTAATTTAGCAGGTTCATTTTTACCAGTTGCGATATAGTCAAGGAAGTAAAGGGGCTCCGCACCTGCAGCGATGATATCGTTAACACACATAGCGACACAATCTTGACCGATGGTATCGTGTTTGTCGTACTTGATGGCAAGCATCAGCTTAGTACCGACACCATCTGTACCTGAGATCAAAACGGGCTCTTTGACACCTGTTTTTGAAAGGTCAAACATGCCACCAAAACCACCAAGAGCTCCCATGACACCCGCACGTTCCGTACGAGCAACGTGTTTTTTGATCCGTTCAACAACTTCATAACCTGCTTCAACATCCACACCAGACTGTGCATAAGCATTTTTATTTGTCATTTGTTTCATTCCTTTTCTTTTGCACTGCTCTTAATAGAAAGAAGTATGTTCTTTCAAACTTTCCACATAGCGTTCTTCGTAGTCATACAAAGGCGTTGGATATTTTCCATCAAAGTAAGCTACACAAAGACCGCCATTTGGAGCATCTGTATCAATTCCAATAGAATCAATCAAGCCATCGATTGACAAATACGTCAAGCTATCTGCACCAATGATATCGCGTGTTTCCTCTACTGTGTGATTGGCAGCAATCAATTCCTTACGTGTTTGAATATCGATCCCGTAGAAACATGGGTAGGCAAGGGCTGGGCTACCGATTGCTACGTGGACCTCTGTAGCTCCTGCTTCTTTCAATAACTTCACAATTCGACGTGATGTTGTCCCACGTACGATAGAATCATCAATCATGACAACCCGTTTGCCTTTCACGACACCGGATACGGCAGAGAGCTTCATCCGAACCCCTTGCTCCCGTAGTTCTTGTGTTGGTTGAATAAAGGTCCGTTGGGTATATTGGTTTTTAATCAAGCCCATTTCATTTGGTAGGCCAGATTCTTCCGCAAATCCCATGGCTGCGCTAAGTGATGAATTAGGTACACCGACCACAATATCTGCTTCATGTTTGAATTCACGTGCCAATTGAGCCCCCATACGTTTACGGGCTGTATGGACATTGACCCCTTGGATATTGGAGTCTGGGCGAGCAAAGTAGATATACTCCATTGAGCAAACAGCCAATTGGGTGTCCGTTGTATAGTTATCGTAAGTGATGCCGTTATCATCGATGATCACGACTTCACCCGGATTTACATCCCGAATCCACTCTGCTCCAACCACTTCAAAGGCACAGGTTTCAGATGAAACCACGATAGCTCCGTTGGCCATTTTCCCAATCGAAAGAGGACGGAAACCATTTGGATCCAAGGCCGCAATCAGCTTATCTTCCAGCATGAGAAGGTAAGCAAATCCACCTTTCACCGTATTCAGGGCTTCTTTCACCTTACCCATGAAAGAAGGGTTGTGGCTCCGACGAATCAAGTGGGCCAAAATTTCTGAGTCAGAAGTTGAGCTAAAGATCGCCCCGTTATTTTCCAACTCCCGTTTGAGGGACTTGGCATTGGTCAAATTCCCGTTGTGAGCCAGTCCAAACTGGGTATCATGAAAGCGAAAGAGGAAGGGCTGGATGTTATCCACCGAAGCTTCCCCAGCTGTCGCATAGCGAACATGGCCAATCGCTCCCGTCCCCGTCAACTTATCCAAGTTAGCAGGATTTCGAAATACTTCTGAGAGAAGCCCCGTGTCACGATACCGTTTTAGTTGACCCGCATCATTTGAAAGGATCCCTGCCCCTTCTTGACCACGGTGTTGAAGACTGTGTAATCCGAAATAAGTCAGTTTTGCAGCATCTGGGTGTCCCCAGATCCCAAAAATACCACATTCTTCATTAAGAGATTTAACTTCGTATGTCATTTTGTATACCTTTTATTTTCCAGTAAAGTATTGAACTGCTGATGCAAAGAGATGTTGGTCTTTATTTCCTGGAATATTTTGGAAGAGTCCGTCTTCGAAACGTTCTGAGTGTCCCATCTTACCAATAATTTGACCGTTCTTGCTGGTGATACCTTCAATCGCATTGACAGATCCATTAGGATTGTATTTTGAATCCATGCTTGGTTTACCTTCGAAGTCAACATATTGGGTAAAGATTTGACCATTGTCACGAAGCTCTGCAAATTCCTCAGCTGTCACGACAAATTTACCTTCACCGTGTGATACTGGGATGGCATGGATGTCACCAACTTTTACTCCGGCAAGCCATGGTGAGTTGGTGTTGGCAATCCGTGTTTCCACCATCTTAGCCACGTGTTGGTTGGCATCATTGTAGAAGAGGGTTGGACTCGTGCTGCTTGCATCTTCAAAGTTACCGTATGGAAGAAGACCTGATTTAACAAGAGCTTGGAATCCATTACAGATACCGATGATCAAACCACCACGTTCGATGAAGTGATCGATAGCTGCACGTACTTTTTCATTGAGCAAGATGTTCACGATAAATTTAGCTGATCCATCTGGTTCATCGGCTGCTGAGAAGCCACCTGCAAAGAAGATAATGTTGGCTTTTTCAATGTTGTCAACCATGGTGTCAACAGACTTGACAATCGCTTCTTCATTCAGTGTGACAAATGGTACCAAGTTGACTTTTGCACCTTCTTTTTCAAAGGCCTTAGCTGAATCGTACTCAGAGTTAGTACCTGGGAATACTGGGATGTAAACCACTGGTGTATCAACTGTTTCTTTAGCTTTGATCACAGCATCTGATGCTACAGCAGGTACTTCTTCCAACTCAGTTGCCTGTGCAAATTCCGTTGGGTAAACCTCTTCCAATTTACCTTGGAAGGCACTGTCAAGTTTGTGTCCATCAAGCGTTACACCATTGACAGTAAGTGTAAAGTCAGCTACTGTTTCTCCAATTTTGGCAACACCTGCAATTTCTTCAGGCGATGTGAAGATGAATCCACCCAATTGAGCTGTCAAGCTAGTGTCAAGGTCAGCTAATTCGACGTTAGCACCAATATGGTTCCCAAATGTTGCAAGTGCAAGAGCTTCAAGGACACCTCCATATTTGACAGCTGATGCAGATGTGACTTTATGATTAGCTTGGATGGCTTCAAATTGAGCAAAGTTAGACTTGATGAGATCGAAGTCGATTTCTTGTGCTAAAGCTTGACCTGGAATATAGTAAATATTTTCACCAGCAGTTTTAAATTCTGGAGAAAGAACTTTACGACTATCTGCTGTTGTCACCCCAAAAGCAACCAAGGTTGGTGGTACTGTTAATTCTTCAAAGGTACCAGACATAGAGTCCTTCCCACCGATAGATGGCAAACCAAGTTGAATCTGAGCTTCGATGGATCCAAGAAGAGCAGCTACTGGTTGACCAAAACGCTCTGCTTGTTTATCCATACGCTCGAAATATTCTTGGTAAGAGAAACGAGCCTTAGACCAGTTTGCACCAGCAGCTACTAAACGAGCTGTTGCTTCGATGACCGCATAAGCAGCACCATGATATGGAGACCATTCTGCTACATAAGGGTTGAATCCTTGTGCCATTACTGATGCAGTATGAGTTACACCATGTTGGACTGGCAATTTCTGTACAGAAGCTTCCGTTGGTGTGATTTGGTAGCGACCACCAAGTGGGTGATTGACTGTTGAACGACCAACTGAGCTATCAAAGATGGTTTGTAACCCTTTTTGACTGGCATGGTTCAGATCAGCCAAGACTTCAAGAGTATCCGCTTCAAGTGTTTCAGCAGATGTTTTACGTTCTTCTGGAAGCTTGACATCCTTGTCAACCACCTTAGCATCTACAACCACACGTACACCGTTTGTATCAAGGAAACGACGTTCCAAATCAACGATGGTTTCACCATTCCAGTGCATGACAAGATTTGGTTTTTCAGTTACTGTTGCAACGACAACAGCATCAATATTTTCTTTGTTACATGCTGCGACGAAGGCATCTACATCTTCTGGACGAACCACTACAGCCATCCGTTCTTGAGATTCTGAGATAGCAATTTCTGTACCGTTCAAACCTTGGTATTTCAATGGCACTTTGTCTAGATCAATTTCAAGACCATCTGCCAATTCACCGATCGCCACACAGACACCACCGGCACCAAAGTCATTTGATTTCTTGATCAGACGGGTCACTTCCCCATTACGGAAAAGACGTTGAATCTTACGTTCTTCGATGGCATTCCCTTTTTGAACTTCAGCACCAGCTGTTTCAACAGATTCAACCGTTTGAACTTTAGAAGAACCTGTCGCACCACCGACACCGTCACGTCCAGTCTTACCACCGAGCAAGATAATCACATCACCAGCTTCAGGTTTTTCACGGACCACATTTTCCTTAGGAGCCGCACCGACAACAGCACCTAGCTCCATACGCTTAGCAACGAAACCTGGGTGGAAGTATTCACGGACATAAGTTGTCGCAAGACCAATTTGGTTACCATATGAAGAATAACCATGAGCCGCTGTTTTAGAAATCACTTGTTGTGGCAATTTACCAGCGCGAGTCGCTGAAATTGGAGCTGTAATATCACCAGCACCTGAGATACGCATAGCTTGGTAAACGTAGGAACGACCTGACAATGGGTCACGAATGGCACCACCGATACAAGTAGCCGCACCACCAAATGGTTCAATCTCCGTTGGGTGGTTGTGTGTTTCATTCTTGAACATAAGAAGCCATGGTTCTTTGACACCATTGACATCCACTTCAATTTCAACTGAGCAGGCATTGATTTCATCAGACACTTCCATGTCATCCAAACGACCATTAGCACGCTCATAACGGCCAAAAATAGTCGCCATATCCATCAAGGTTTGAGGTTTTTCTGTACGTCCCAACTCATCACGCATGGCAATATACTTGTCATAAGTCGCTTGCAATTGTTTTTCAAATTTAGAAGCTGAGAAATCGATGTTTTTCAACTCAGTCTCGAAAGTCGTGTGACGGCAGTGGTCAGACCAGTAAGTATCCAACACCTTCAACTCAGTCTCAGTTGGCACACGTCCAATAGACTTGAAGTAATCTTGAATGAAAAGAAGGTCATCCACTTCCATGGCCAATCCTTGCTCAGCCTTATACTGTGCAAAATCTTCTGCCGTATAAGTTTCAAAGAAATTCAAACTTGGAATGGTCTTGTCAGACTCAGAGAAATCCTGTTTCGCAATGCCAACAGTGATGTCTTTGAAACGAGAATCCACTGGGTTCAAGAGGTAGTTTTTGACAGCTTCCAACTCATTCGCATCAATATCCTTGTTAACTAAGTACAGTTGCGCTGTGTTCACCGTTACATCATTTGAACTACCAAGCAAAAGCAAAGCTTCTTGTGAAGATGCCGCACGTTGGTCAAATTGACCAGGCAAACTTTCGATCGCAAAGAAAGCATGCTTCTCAAGATCAGCCTTAACCGCAGCTTCATCCAAAACAGTATCGGTCACTTGCTCAGAGAAGATGTGTTTTTCCGCACGCGCAAACAAGTCCTCTGCCAAACCAAAAACATCGTAAACCTGAACAATCCGAAGATCCTTCAAGGTTTTCAACTGAAGATTATGCTGTAATTCTTTTACTAAAGAGTCCGATTTCACACGAAAATCAGCTTTTTTCTCAACGAAAATACGTTTATCCATTTTATTTCCTTTATCTATTTCTACTTAAAGATTGTAGTGAAGACCAAGTATTCTATTTGTAAAAGGCTACTTCAATCCTTGCAATTTTTCTAATACAACTTCATAAACATCTGTCAAGCTACCAAGGTCACGACGGAGTGAAAAGGTCTAGTAGACCTTTTCAGCCTGAGTCCTTTTACTTGAAAGACGAAGGTTTTCCGTTTCAAAAAGATTACTTCAAGCCCTGTAATTTCTCCAACACAACCTGATATACATCCGTTAAACTGCCCAAATCTCTACGAAAAACATCCTTGTCCATATGGTGCCCTTCAGCATCCCAAAGGCGGCAGTTATCTGGAGAGAATTCATCTGCCAAGATGATCTTGCCATCCTTATCAAAACCAAATTCCAATTTGAAGTCAATCAAGCGAAGACCAATTTGTGCAAACCAATCTTTCAGCAATTCATTGATACGACGTGTTTCTTCCTTGATATAGGCAATTTGCTCATCATTAGCAATATCCAAAAACTTCACATGCTCATCATTGATGAATGGGTCATCCAACTCATCGTTTTTATAGTAAAATTCAACAATTGGAGTTTTCAAGTCCAAACCTTCTTCCACGCCAAACCGTTTAGAGAAAGAACCCGCCGTCACGTTACGAAGAACAACCTCCAAAGGAATAATTTTCACTTTCTTGTTGAGTTGTTCAGTATCAGAAATACGTTCGATAAAGTGAGTAGCTACTCCCGCAGCATTCAATTTTTCAAAAATAAGAGACGAAATCTGATTATTTAGCACACCTTTTCCCTTAATAGTCTCCTTACGAGCCCCATTTAGCATGGTTGCCTGGTCCTTATAGACCGACTTAATCACATGTTCGTCCTCAGTAGTATAGATATCCTTAGCTTTTCCAGTATAAATCAGTTGATTGGTCATGACTTTGTTCGCCTTTCGTATTTTATCACCTTCATTCTATCACATACAAAGTGTATTTTCAATAAAATTCCGTACAATATAAGCAGAATCCGAATAAAAAGGACAGAAAAAAAGATCATCCAGAATAATCTCTGAACGATCCCTTTTTCATTAGTGACCAGCAGTTCGTTTTTCGATATAGTCGACAACATCCCCTACTGTGTTAAATTCATCAATAGCCTTGTCCGGAATCTCAATTTGGTATTCATCCTCAAGATTGATAATAAATTCCATCAATTCAACAGAATCCGCCTGTAAATCCTTACGTAAGTCAGATTCCAAAGATACTTGAAAGTCTGGTCCCTTGCGATCTTTGAGAAATTCCTCAATAGTAGCTAAAATTTCGTTTTGTTTACTCATACATTACCCTTCCTTCGATAATTCCTTCACTGATTTTCCAACAACATCTGTCTCTAACATGGTCCGAATCTGACGAATCGTGCTATAGACAGCTTTGGCATCACTCGAACCATGCGTTTTAACAACAGGTGCTTGAAGGCCAAACAAGACCGCTCCTCCAACATCTGAGAAATCCAAGGTTTGCTTCAATGATTTCAAACGGTCCTTGAGCAGAAAAGCTCCCAATTTCGCCTTCCAGTTTCCAGTGGCAATCGCTTGTTTCAATTGCTTCAAGATTCCAAAAGCCGTTCCTTCCATCGTTTTCAAGACAGCGTTTCCCGTGAAACCATCCGCCACAACGACATCAGCAACGCCATCCATCAAGTCACGCGCTTCCACGTTTCCAACAAAATGAATCGACTCATCCTCAGATAACAATTGGTAAGTTTCCTTGCGCAAAGGATCTCCCTTACTAGCTTCTGTCCCATTATTCAATAGACCCACGCGTGGTTTTTGAATCCCACGAACATTTTCCGCGTAGTAAGACCCCATCACAGCATACTGATGCAAGTGTTCCGGTGTATTTTCCGCATTAGCACCCAAATCTAACATGTCATACCCACGACCATCAACCGTTGGAAGTGTCGACATCAAGCCAGGTCGTTCCACCCCTTTGATGCGGCCAACGATAAAGAAACCAGCCGCCAATAGCGCACCTGTATTTCCCGCAGATAGCATGGCATCGACCTTACCATCCTTCACATCCTTGGCAGCTAAGACCATCGAAGCCTGTTTTTTCCGACGAATGGCCCGCGTTGGCTCATCATCTGAATCGATTTTTTCTTCCGTATGCACAATCGATACACGTTCTGTTGCGGTTAAATAGTCTTTGATTTTTGCCTCATCGCCATATAAGACAATCTCAATATCATCAAAATCACGAATGGCTTGATTCACGCCTTCAACCAAGGCTTGAGGTGCATTATCGCCCCCCATTGCATCTACTGCAATTTTTTTCATGTTTCACCTCCAGATGAATCTTTCATAATCGCTCCCCAATCACTCAAGGAATCGATAAACTTTTTAGCTTTTAAATGGATCCCTACATACTCCTCATACAACTGATCGATTGCCTGACGTAGAGCTGCTTTCATCTCCGCTTGTAGGGAAATCGACTCTAACCCACTGAATCGTACTGCTTGAAACTGATCCAATAAATAGAGAGCATTTGGATGCCAGTGAGCGCGTCTCTCATCCTGATCATAGTGATCCGGACAAAGAACCCCACTATACCGAAAAGAGTAATCAAAAGGAAGTCCAACCCGATGACAGAAACAGCATTCATGCAGATTCAAGATAACTCCAAATCGTGATAGAATCTGAATCTCAAAAATATTGGTCAAAACCTCATAATCCAGTCCCTCTTCCATCAAAGACAAGGTCTTTTCCAAAAAAGCAAACAGGGCTGGATCCACCTGATTATCCTGAATACTTGCATCCGCAAGCGCCAGAACATAGGTCGCATAAGAAAGGGCAAAAAGATCTGCATTAATTTTCTTATAAACCTGCACATCTTGAAAATCATCAATATAACTCAACCCATCATCATTGATTTTCAACAACATATCTGCCGTTACCAAAGGTTGCAACATGGGATTCAACCGTGATTTCCCCGCATGTTTCACAAAAAACATCCGCTTCCCTGACTTCTCCGTGAAGATTTTGACCAGCTTGTCATCCTCACGAAATTCCCGATTATACAGCACAATGCCCCGGGTCTCAATTGACTCCAGCATGTTCTTCCATATACTCCTTCAAGCGTTTCATAGCTTCCTTGATAACCTCCATGCTGGCTGCATACGACAAACGCACATAACCTTCGCCATATTGACCAAAAGCAGCACCAGGAATGAAAGCAACTGCTTTTTCACGCGCAAAATCTTGTAAGAAAGCAAAGGAATCCTGATTGTAACCAGCTGGGATTTTAGCAAAAATATAAAAGGCTCCATCTGGTTTAATCATCTCAAACCCAAGCGCGGACATCTTTTCAATAATATAATCCCGACGCTTCACATATTCCTTCTTCATTGGTTCCGCATCATCCCGACCAGCAGTCAAGGCCTCAATCGCAGCATACTGGTTCATCGTTCCAGCAGCCGTTACCAAATACTGATGACTCTTGATGAGTTGGGCCGTCAATGCAGCAGGAGCAAAGATAAAGCCAAGTCGCCAGCCTGTCATGGCATGAGACTTAGACAAACCATTAATAACAATAGTCTGCTCAGGAATGAAGGATGCCATAGAGACATGCGCTTCTCCAGTATAAGTCAGCTCTGAATAGACTTCATCACAAATCACAAAGACTTCATATTTTTTTAAGACAGCAGCCAATTCCGCCATCTGCTCACGCGAATAAGTGACACCCGTTGGATTAGCAGGATAATTGAGAATAACAGCCTTCAATTTTTCACCCTGCTCTAGAATCGCTTTTTCCAACTTTTCAGGAGTCAAGACAAAACGATCTGCTGTCGTATCAATTTCGACAACCTCCGCCCCAACCAAATTCACAATGGGTTCATAACCAGGATAGGCTGGCGCTGGGAGTAGCACTACATCTCCAGGTTCCAAGATTGCTGTCAAAGTGGCAGATAGGGCTTCAGTTGCACCGATCGTCACCAATATCTCATCTTCAGGACGATAGTGAATACCATATTTATCCGCCACAAACTGACTCGCAGCCTCACGCAAAGCCAGCAAACCACTCATCCCAGTGTAATGGCTAAAATTCGCATCAATGGCAGCCTTTCCTGCTTCTTTTACATGTTCAGGAGTTGTAAAATCCGGTTCCCCCAAAGTCAAACGCAAGACACCAGGAATGGAAGAAATTGATTGATCGAACTGACGAATCAAAGAAACTTCGATCCGATTCAGATTTTTATTAAAACGTTTCGTTAAATCCATAGAACACCTCCAAAACACTTATATTCATTATACTATAAATAGGACCCCATCGCAAAAGAACAAGCCAGATCCCCATCTTTTGCTCACTATCAAAGGACATTTCAACAATCCTTCCATACAAAAAAGACTTAGCAATGCTAAGTCTTTCAAGTCATTATTGTTGACCACGTGTTGCCACATATGTCAATTGATCTGCATGTTTTGCCACAAAATCCTTCATTTCTGAATCAGGAATTTGACGAAGGTAGAGGTTTGCACGAATCGTTTCATCCTCTTCGCGACAAGTTGACAATACCAAGTATTTATCAGATGCTTTGATTTTAATATTTGGATTCTTAGTTTGACCATCTTCATAGACCTTCTTCAACTGAGTCGTAAAGTCTTTGTCGTCCTTAAAGCTAGTACGATAGAAAGCAGTTGTTTCAGGAACAATGACCAAGCACATAGCTTCATAATAATACTTGCGCTCAGGTGTCTCAATGACAACATACGGGTGTTGATCAAAGTAATCTTGTTTGTCATAGTAGTTGACATCGTTAAACATACGATGATCACCAACCTTACTACCACGAGCATGACCAAACAACCAGGTCAAACGGTCACTGAAATCTTTCTTATTATCTGTATCCATGAAGACAGTACCCAAATATGGTTGATAACCACCATCAAACGTTTTATCTAAGTAGGTTGCATTATCACCAGTTTGTACAACAGGTTCATCCAATTCAGTACCCGGTGCGTAGACATAAGCGATTGCTTCAGGGTTCACAGAAGTTAATTGGGCAAAACGATTCTTTAAGTAATCTTTTTCTTCTTGACTAGGTTCATACTTCACAGCTTGGGTAGAAGAACTACTTCCAGAAGTTCCAGTTTTCTTAGCCGTATTAGAGGCCTTTCCACCAAATGGATTGAAGAATAGGAATCCAACTACAACCACAACGACTGCCGCAAAGGCAGCAATTACGAAACCTAATTTATTTGACTTTTTTTCTCCAGCTCTTTTCATTCAATCGATCTCCTCAAAATGATTTTATCTAAAAAATAACACTGAGCCCAAGGACTCAGTGATATTTTTATGAGCTAATTAATTAGAAATTATTTAACTGCGCTAGTTTTTGGAAGTGATTTTTCACCAGCTTTTGCAGATGAAGCCATACCGTCTTTACCAGCTTTAGCTGCTTTAGCTGCTTCTGCTTTTTCTTCAGCTGCTTTAGCTGCTGCTTTAGCAGCTGAAGATGCTGGACGCAATGAACCACTAATTGCAGTAGCGTAGAATCCGCTAGGAGTGTTAGCTCCAGCTTTAACCTGAACATCTACCAACCATTTAGTTCCATCATGTGGGTTTGTAACTTCGATTGTTTGAACACCTTCTTCAGTACGGAAAGTACCATGTTGGCTACCATTCCATAGGTCAAGACCTTGAGTGAAATATTCAGGTGCTGGAACAGCAGTTAATTCTTTAGATGTATCAGCAAATTTGTTTCCATCGTAGTTTGCAGTAGAAACATCACCTTTTTTATCAACTGGAGTACCTTTGCCGATAGATGGGTCAACTTGAGTAGCACCTGGGTGTTTTTCTGTAGCTGAAGATGCTGGTGCGGCTGGAGTTGCTTCACCTTTAAGTTCACTTAAAGTAGGTGTGTCTCCACCTTTTTCAGTTTTATAAACTGGACGTCCTGTAGTATCTGCTGCGAATGCTGGAGCTGCTGCTGCAAATACTGCAAGAGCTGCTACTGATGATAATAAAACTTTTTTCATTGTTTTATCTCCTTTTATAGTTTAAAAATATTCGTTACTTCGTAACTATGACTAGTATACTAGGATATATTTCTGTTGTCAAGAGTTTTTATCAATTTTTTTAAAAAAAATTAAGATTTCTTTCTATTTGATCCCTAAAATTATGAATTAGAGATATATTATACTCATCTATTAGAATTTTTCGGTTTTTGGACACTTTTACTCAATCGTTTCTCTATGAAATAGACAGAACTTCCCTGATTTTACCAGTTCCCTCTTCTTTTCCACTCCAATTATTTCCTATTTTACCGCACGATTTTTGGGTAGAGTCTTCTTCGGTATACTTGGATCCACCTTGTTTTCTAGTTTTTGAGCCGCTCGAATTAGTTCTTTTCGCTTCTTTTCTTTTTTTAGCGCTTGCCACCATTGTCTGATTCCCATTTGTATTTCCTCCTAAACAAAAGAGGCTGTTTTTCAGCCTCCTTATTGTTAACATTTTTTGGCATTTCCGATTTCAAACAGAGGTGAAAGAGGACGATTTTCATGAATGCGAACAATAGCCTCAGCAAGGAGTTTCGCAATCGAAATTTGCTCAATCTTATCAATCAAGCAATCTTCCGGTAGATAAATCGTATCCAATACCACCAACTTCTTAATGGCTGATTTTTGAATGTTGTCCATCGCTGGACCTGATAAAACTGGGTGCGTACAGCTTGCATAAACCTCTACAGCTCCTGCTTCAGCAAGGGCATCCGCCGCATGACAGATTGTACCAGCTGTATCAATCATATCATCAATCAAAATACAAGTTTTACCTTCAACACTCCCAATGATATTCATCACTTCACTCGTATTCATCTTATCGACACTCCGGCGTTTATCAATAATCGCAATCGGAGTCTTCAAAAATTCAGCCAATTTCCGAGCACGAGTCACACCACCATGGTCTGGACTGACAACAACATAGTCTTTTCCAATCATCCCACGACGTTCAAAATAGTCGGCGATCAAAGGCGCACCCATCAAGTGGTCAACAGGAATATCAAAGAAGCCTTGAATTTGAGCAGCGTGCAAATCAATTGTCAAGAGACGATCAACTCCAGCAACCTCAAGCATATTAGCTACCAACTTAGAAGTGATTGGTTCACGAGCCCGAGCTTTCCGGTCTTGACGAGCATAGCCGTAATACGGCATCACCACATTAATAGATTGCGCACTAGCTCGTTTCAAGGCATCTACCATAATCAAAATTTCCATAAGATTATCATTAACCGGTGAGCTAGTGGATTGCAAAATATAAACATCTTTCCCACGGATTGATTCTTCAATATTAACCTGAATTTCTCCATCAGAAAATTGACGAACCGTTGACTTTCCAAGCGGTAGTCCCATTTCGCGAGACACACGTTGAGCCAATTCTTGATTTGACGACAAAGCAAAGAGCATTAAATCAGAAAATGACATGATTTCCTCCAGTAAAATCTAAAAACCATATTGTACAGTCAGCACAAATTTCTCCTGTAAACATTTTATCGCTTTTTAAGCAAATATTCAAATATTAATTTATGGAAAATACAAAATCCAGCTCTACCGACAATCTTTCACAAAAAGAAGCAGAACAAATGTTCTGCTTCTTTTTAATTCTTAGTTTGGATAGATATAAGTAACAGTACCTTGAGCTGTTGTTGGGTTAAACCAACCACGGTAGTTACCAATACTACGGATACCGTTATAGTTAGATTCAGAAACTTGGATACTTGTTGTAGATTGAACAGCTGTAACGACTGCTACGTGTCCATATCCACCATCATTCCAACATGCAATAGCACCAACTTGTGGTTGAGATCCTGTACGGAATCCAGCAGCCGCTGCACTTGCAGCCCATTGACCACCGTTGCCCCAGTAATCGCCAGCCCATGGAGCCAATGTCTTCGCACCCCATGTACATTCACCAACTGGATAAGATGATGCAGATGTACTATAAGTTGGACGAGAAACAGTTGCTGCTGGAGCTGCTGCTGCTTGAGTTTGAACAGCAGGTTGAGCTGCTGCTTGAGTTTGTGCAGCCGCTGGTGTTGCAGCAGGTGTTTGTGCTGCTGCCTGAACTTGTGCTTGAAGAGTTGTATTAGCAGAAGCTTTTACAGCTGCTTGTTGTTCTTTTTGTTTTGCACGGTAAGCTGCCTCAGCTGCTGCCGCTGCTGCCGCTGCTTTTTCAGCTTCAGCTTTTTGTTGCAACAAAGCGTTCTTTTCGTTTTCAGCAGATGATTTTTCAGCTGCCAAATTCAATTGTGCCACTTTCAACTCAGCTTCTTTAGTTGACAAAGCTTGCGCATCATCTTCTAATTGCTGTTTATTTGCAATAACAGTATTGATAGCGTCGTTGTTTTCTTTTTGTTTTTGTGCAATATCTTCTTTATCACGTTTTTGCTCTTGCAACATTTTGTTGTTAGCATCTGCAATTTCATTCATAGCAGAAATACGTGAGATAGCTTCTGTCAAAGATCCAGAGCTAACAATCGCATTAATATAGCTTGTTGCAGTCCCAGTTGTTTGAGCACTACGTGCTTGATTTGCAAGAGATTCTTGACGAGCTACAATATTTTTTGACAACTCATCGATCTCAGCTGACAATCGTTCAGATTCTTCATTCAAACGGTCATTTTCAGCTTGAAGATTTTCTTGTTGTTGTTTAATTTCAGATACTTGACCTTGGATTTGATCTACCTGAGCTTGTGCACTTTGTTGTTGTTGATTAATACTATTGATTTTGTTATCTTGAGCAGCAATCTTATCATCTGTTGAGTCAGCTGATACACCAGCTACGACAGCACCTTGTGATAAAGCAACTGTACTCAATAAGATTGTGGCAAATAATTTTTTCTTCATTAGATAAATTTTCCCTTTCTAATAAGACACTAACTAGTATAACAAATTTTTTTAAAATTTATATTACGCTATTGTTACATTTTTATTTCGAGTTTATAAATAAATCTTTTCAAGTAAAGGCTGTAATACTATTAATAGAAGCACATTCAAAATTAAACTTGGAAAAATTTGGTAAATAATTAGTGTAATCCAGTTAAATTTTATGCCGATAAAAAGAAATAAAAGAAGATTTGTTAAAATCTGAAATAATAGAATTGTTAATAAAAATGTAAAAAAACGAGTCAATCGATTGACCAAAATAATCTGATTACACCGATAAAAAATCACCTGTAGTAAAGGCAATACTAAGAAGGCAATTCCTAGAGTGTGTAAAAAATACACATCAAAACAAAAACCGAAGAAGACTCCCCACCAAATACTAGCTATCTCAGAGAAATAGAGACTCAATAACATAAAACCATATAAAAATAAAAATGAAGTAGGTTCAAAGGAGTTTGGAAAGAAACGAGAAATAAGAAAAGAGATCTGCCCGTCAACAAATAAAGATAAGAATAAGATTAAAGGGAAAAAATGGTACTTACGTATGACTTTCACACTACTCTCCAATCAATAGTACATAACGATTGACATCTAAATTAGCCTTTGGTTTCACACGAATTTCTTGCCCTAACTGATCAGATGCCTTTTGAGTAGAAGTCACTGTACCAAGAGGTAAGTCACTACTCTTATATTTTCCTAAACCACTTGTTGAAACCAGAGATCCTTTTTTAATTTCAACTGGATCTCCAATTTGCAACAACCGAAACTCACCTGTCTTCTCGTCATAACCATTTAATAAAGCAAAAATAGATTGACCTTGACTCTCAATTTTAAACGTCAGGTGTTGTGAAGAAATAGTATCTTCGACTAATAATTTCACTTTACTAGAATTTTTCTCTACACTTTCTACCACACCAATGACGCTACTAGATGAAAGAACAAACATAGAATCAGAAATTCCATCTGAACTACCTTTATCAATAACAAATTCCTGATCCCACGAACCATAATTACGGTCAATAATCTCACTAACGACTTGTTTAGAACCCGATACAGAATTCTTGATTGACATCAAATCCTTTAATTCTCTATTTTCTGATTCCAAACGGCTAAGCTTTGACTGATCAATATCCTTTTGATAAAGACGTGATTTTAACGAACGGTTTTCATCATTTAATTCAGATAAATTCTTTAAATCCTTTGCCTTAGATTCCACAACAACAAATGGTACCGATACTGCCTTATCAACAATGGATAATAGATCAGAAGATTTTAAAACAATCGAAGTTCTAACAGATGGAAAAAGAAATAAAATTCCTGAAACAGTTAAAACAAACACAAAACTAAAAATTTTAAAGAATCGATTCAAGAACATAGACAAAACCTTCAAAAATATAAAAAATAGTTTGAGATGACATCTCAAACTTGGAAATTATACGGAGAATGGGGGATTCGAACCCCCGCGCCGGTTACCCGACCTAACGATTTAGCAAACCGTCCTCTTCAGCCTCTTGAGTAATTCTCCAAAATGGGCACGAGTGGACTCGAACCACCGACCTCACGCTTATCAGGCGTGCGCTCTAACCACCTGAGCTACGCGCCCAAGTTAAAAAACTTGGTAAAAATGAACAAAAGTTCAAAGCGGGTGACGAGAATCGAACTCGCGACAACAGCTTGGAAGGCTGTAGTTTTACCACTAAACTACACCCGCTTATTATTAAAAGAAATGGCGCGAGACGGAATCGAACCGCCGACACATGGAGCTTCAATCCATTGCTCTA